>CAZCRO010000057.1:0-15777 GCA_964501115.1 uncultured Oscillospiraceae bacterium | reverse complement strand
GAGCCCGACGGGCGGCCTTCAGACCGTACTTCTTTCTTTCCTTCATTCTGGGGTCACGGGTCATGAAGCCAGCGGCCTTCAGAGCGGGACGGTACTCGGGGTTCAGGGTAACCAGAGCCCGGGAGATGCCGTGACGGATAGCGCCGGCCTGGCCGGAAACGCCGCCGCCTGCGACGGTAACAACAACGTCAACCTTGCCCAGCAGGTCAGTGGTGACCAGGGGCTGACGAACGACCAGCTTCAGGGTCTCCAGACCGAAGTAATCGTCGATGTCACGACCGTTGATGATGATGGAGCCGGTGCCGTTCTCGTAAACGCGAACCCGGGCAACACTGGACTTACGACGGCCAGTGCCGTAAAAATACTTCTTCTTGCTCTCGTACATTCTGTGTTACCTCCAATTAGTCCAGAGTCCAGGCTTCCGGCTTCTGGGCAGCATGAGGATGCTCAGCACCCTTGTACAGGTGCAGACGGGTCATGCAGTTACGGCCCAGAGTGTTCTTGGGCAGCATGCCCTTAACAGCAACTTCCATAGCGTAGTCGGAACGGTTCTCCATCATGGTGCGAGCCTTGGTTTCCTTCAGGCCGCCGATCCAACCGGATACGCGGTAGTAGATCTTCTGCTCTGCCTTCTTGCCGGTCAGAACAGCCTTGTCGGTGTTGATAATGATAACGTTGTCACCGCAGTCAACGTTGGGAGTGAAATCGACCTTGTGCTTGCCGCGCAGCAGGTTGGCAGCGATCACAGCGGTACGGCCCAGGGGCTTGCCAGCTGCATCGATGACATACCAATTGCGAACCACGGTCTCCTTCTTGACGAGGGTACTAGACATATGGGTTCCTCCAATTTAGGTTAAAATATTTTGACATTTGTGGTTGTTTGAAGTACAATGTGTTCAAACAACTACGCTTTTATACCACACCGAATTTCAAATGTCAACACCTTTTTTGAGAAATTTTATGTGGCAGCGTGTAAACTCTCGAATTCTTGAAAATGCTCTTGTTTTCTCTTGAATTCTCACTTGCTATTTTGCATTCGATTTAAGGAGATTTTCAACCATGCAAAGACTTATGGGATTGGTTCGCCGCTGTGTGGAAGACTATGCGATGATAGAAGAGGGGGATCGTATTGCCGTGGGTGTGTCCGGCGGCAAGGACTCTCTGGTGCTTCTCAAACTCTTGGCGGCGCTCCGGGGCTATCATAACAAGAATTTCACCCTGGAGGCGATTACCATTGATATGGGACTGGGAATGGACTACAGTGGTATCGAACAAATGTGCCGTGAGCTGGATGTTCCCTACAGTGTCGTAAAGACAGAGATCGGGCCCATTATTTTCGATTATCGCAAGGAGAAGAATCCTTGCTCCATGTGCTCCAAAATGCGTCGCGGTGCCCTGAATCAGGCACTTCTGGAACGGAACTGTAACAAACTTGCTCTGGGACATCACTACGATGACGCTGTGGAAACATTTTTCATGTCCCTGATTTACGAGGGACGGATCAGCTGTTTCCAACCCGTGACGAATCTGGACAGGACAGGGATTATACAGATTCGTCCCATGCTTTATATCCATGAGAAGACGGTGGATGCCTTTGCTCAGCGTGCCGGGCTGCCGGTTGTGGAAAATCGTTGCCCTGTGGATAAGCACACCAAGCGGGAAGAAATCAAAGACCTGATTTATGATCTGGTGAAAACCTATCCCGATCTGAAAGAGCGAATTTTTGGTGCCATGCAGCGCTTCCCCCTGCCGGAATGGGAGCCTAAGGGACGCTATAAGCGGCCGAAGGATCAGGAATAATTCCACCCTTTTCTGGAAATACTTTCCATGATTTTTCGATAGGAGGCGTTTTTCATGGTAAAAGGAATTTCCAGACAGGTGATTCTTGTGCATGCCCCGGACAAAAAATTGTTCGATCAGGCGATCTTCATATTAAATGAGCAGGCTGCGTCCCAGGGCGTAACGGAGGATGCCTTGCTCCGGGAGGCGGAACATGTGATCCGTGGAGGCAGCAGGGAGAAGAAGCGAAATATCCTGGCCTACGGCGCCTTTTGGGCGGGGTTGGGTGCGGTTATAAGCAGTGCCGTATGGGTACTGGTTGTGCTGCTGTAAAACCAGTTTTATAGAAAGAGAGTATTTTATGAAAATTGGAAATATAGAGGTAGAAAATCCGCTTTTTCTGGCGCCTATGGCCGGGGTAACAGACTGGGCGTTTCGCACGGTCTGCGCCCAGCTGGGTGCCGGAGTGACGGTTACGGAAATGGTATCGTCCCGAGCCTTGGTGTACAAAGACAAAAAAACTGCCAAGCTTCTGCGTAAAAACGAAGGCAGCCTTTGCGGCGCCCAAATTTTCGGCAACGATCCGGCGGTCATGGCCGAAGGTGCCCGGCTGGCGCTGGAAATATCCGGCTGTGACTTTATTGATATCAATATGGGCTGTCCCATGCCCAAAATCGCCAACAATGGAGACGGTTCCGGCCTGATGCGTACGCCGGAGCTGGCAGGGGAGATTGTGAAGGCCGTTTGCCAGGCGGTTCCAGTCCCGGTAACGGTGAAATGCCGTCTGGGCTGGGATAAAGGCAGCATCAATGTGCTGGATTTTACCAAACGTATGGAGCAGAGCGGTGCGGCCATGGTTGCTGTACACGGCCGCACCAAAACCATGCTCTATTCCGGCGTAGCGGACTGGGATACCATTCACAAGGTCAAGGAGCAGTTGTCCATCCCGGTGATTGCCAATGGGGACATTACCGGCGGAGAAGCGGCAGTACACTGCGCCAGGCGCACACAGGCGGATGGCCTGATGATTGGCCGCTCCACCTTTGGCGATCCCTGGATTTTTCAGGAGGTGCAGGCGGCACTGAAAGGGGAGCCGGTACCCCAGCGTCCGCCACTTAAAGAACGGATGGCGGTGGCTGTGCGGCAGTTTGAGCTGGCGCAGCAGGATCATGGGGAGCACATTGCCTGCCTGGAAGCCAGGAAGCATTTGGCCTGGTACCTGCGGGGCGTTGCACACAGTGGGTTCTATAAAAAAGAAATATCTTCCATGAGCACCATGGAAGATATTTACCGCATTGCCGCAGAAATTGCCCGGGATCTGAAATGACCGAAAAATTCAAGGCATGATAAACGAAGAGCCAGGGAAAACGGCTGTACAGCTGGTTTCCCTGGCGTTTTCTTTGTATTAATACGAATCGTCAGCGGATGAAGTGGGTAGCAACTCTGGTCTCTTTTTCCGGCAAACCATAGGCAGCCTTTCCCAGCTGGATGCTCTTCATCAAAAATACCATATTCTTTGCCAGGGTACGCATGGTCTGCTTGCCTTCCTCATCCTGGTCAGCCTCTCCGGGAGCGCGGCCGTGGATGCTGTTCCAATACTGGCTTGAGGCAACCGGCATGCCGCAAATGGTGAAATACTTGTTCAGCTCGTCAAAGGTAGAGGAGCAGCCTCCACGTCGGGCGCATACTACACTTGCGCCCACCTTCATGGTCATATCACAGGATTTGCTGTAGAACAGTCGATCCAGGAAGGAAATCAGGTTGCCGTTTGCGGAGGCGTAGTATACGGGGCTGGCCACCACCATGCCATCGATTTCCGGAAGTTTTGCGGCGGTTTCGTTGACAATGTCATTAAAAACGCATTTGCCCAGGGTGTAGCATTTGGTGCAGGCAATACAGCCGTGAATATTTTTCATACCCACATCCACGGTTTCAACCTCTACACCTTCTTCCTGGAATACCTGAATCATTTCATTCAGTGCAATGCTGGTATTTCCGCCGGCTCGGGGGCTTCCGTTGATGATCAGTACTTTCATGGTTTTGTCTCTCCTTTTTCCTTTTTATAATAGTGGCGCAATGACCTTGGCCAGATATCCAGTCAGCTTCACGGAAAGTTTTTCTTCCTTTATGGTCTTCTGGGTAACTGGCGTGCATTTGTTGCGAGTGATTTGAAAATCCCGCTCAATATCCCCAATGCAGTCGGTCTTCCAGAGATAGGCAGCGCACTCAAAGTGGTGGTAGAGGCTGCGATAGTCCAGGTTGATGGTGCCTACCACGGCTTCTGTGTCATCGCATACAAATACCTTCCCATGGACAAAGCCCGGAGTGTATTCGTATATTTTGACCCCTGCGCTCAGCAGACTTTTGTAGTGGGTTTTTGCCAGGGCAAAGGGAATCTGCTTGTCCGGAATGCCCGGCAGGATGATTTCTACATCCACGCCCCGCTGTGCGGCAAATTTCAGTGCGGTTTCCATTTCCCCATCTAAAATCAAATAGGGTGTCATAATGTGTACATAGCTTGTGGCACGGTTCAGCAGATCAATATATACCATTTCTCCCAGCTTTTTGTCATCCAGCGGGCAGTCACTGTATGGAATCACATAGCCGCTTCCAGGGGAAGAGGCTGAAATCTTCGGAATTACCTCCGGAAAAACCGGTGTCTTTTCATCTATGTTCCACATTTGCAGGAACATCAGCGTAAAACTTTCCGCCGCCTCTCCCCGCAGCATTATGGCCGTGTCTTTCCAGTGACCGAAGCGATCAATGTGGTTAATGTATTCATCAGCCAAATTCACGCCGCCGGTGAAAGCGGTATGCCCGTCAATTACCAGGATTTTTCTGTGGTCACGGTAGTTGTAGTGTGTAGATATGATTGGAGCGATGGGAGAGAACATCTTGCACTGAATGCCCAATGCCTGGATTTTTGCGGGATAGTCAAAGGGCAGGGTGGTCAGTTCACAGGTGCCGTCATACATCAGGCGAACATCTACGCCTTCCCGCGCTTTTTTTGCAAGCACCTCCAGCACCTTTCCCCACATGAGCCCTTCGTTCACGATAAAGTACTCCAAATATATGAAGTGCTTGGCCTGTGCTATTTGCTCCAGCATAGCCTCCCACTTGTGTTCCCCCAGCGGGAAATAGGTGACGGCGGTGTTTTGATAAATCGGGAAACTTCCGCAGGACGCAATATATTTGGCAAGCCCGGCAGCCCCGGGATCCTCCTGAGCCAGCTGCTCCATAAGAGAATCATTTTGCTTGATCAGATCCCGGGAGTGCTGGTTGCTTCTTTCCACCAGTGCCTTCAGGGTTTTGTGACCCCATTCGCTTTGTGTCCACAGATAGAACAGACATCCGAATACCGGCAGCACCATAATAATAATCAGCCATGTGATTTTTGCGGAGGCATCCATCTTACTGTTGATAAGGTACAGCAGAATGCCAATTGTGAACAGCACGCTGCCGCCCAGATAGACGGGGATGTTGTCTTCAAACCAGTAAAATGCACCGAAAAGCAGAACGCCCTGGAGGATCATGGAAAGAATCAGCAATCCCACCCGGCCAAACAGGGCATGAACCAGCCCCTGCTTTCCTTTTTTCAGCAGGGGGATTCCCGTATCGGCAATATCCTTAGAATGCATGCAGCCCAACCTTTCCATATGTTTTGGTTCCATTATATCCTGTTTTAAAAATGAATTCAAGTACAGTGGCATAAATTAAAGATTTGTTCATTCGTTCCCGGAAAAACAGGTCAGGATGGCTACTGAGTGTATTTAAATATGTTTGAATAATACGGTTGTAAGACAATACTCTTCTTTTTTTGCTTTAACGCAAAGCATGGATATGAAGATTCCTTTGCTTTCTTAACTTTTTATTGAAAATCTCAAATGTCTGTGCTATAATCCCTCCGTTCCATTTATTTCCGAAGAGGGAAGGAAAGTACAGAATGAAAATTGGTATTTTTACAGATACATTTTATCCGGAAATCAACGGTGTGGCTACCTCCTGCCTGAATCTTTCTCAGGAGCTGCGTAAACGTGGTCATACGGTTCATGTATATGCCCCCAAATGCAAAGGATGGGAAAATTTTCAGAGTGAATATGTGCATTATTTGGAATCTGCGCAGTTTTTGCTGCTGAAGGACAGAAATGTGGCTTTCCCGGGGTGGGGAATTGTGCGCCAGGCGCTGGATATTCAGTTCGATGTTGTGCATACCAACAGCGAGTTTATCATGGGAATATTGGGGCGCTGTATCGCCCGTCACACCGGTTGTGCCCGGGTACATACCTACCACACAGCCTGGGAGGACTATACCTATTACATCACCCATGGCCATGCGGATCATGCGGCTAAGAAAATTGCCCAGAAGTATTCCGAATGGTGGTGTGACCGGTTTGACCGTGTGATTGTTCCCACGGAAAAAACTCAGAATTTGCTCCTGCAATATGGGGTGGAGACACCAATGGATGTCATTCCCAGCGGAATGGAGTTGAGCCGGTTTTATCCGGAAAACCATTCCGGCGAGCAAATTATGCAGACACGCCGGGAGTGTGGCGTGCCGGATGGCAAGCGGGTGCTTCTGAATATCGGCCGCCTGGCGAAGGAAAAAAACGTAGAAAAAATTCTGCGTGTTTTCCCGGCGCTTCACGACTATTGCCCGGATGTACATCTGGTAATCATCGGGGAGGGGCCGCAAAGGCAGCTTCTGGAAGAAAACGCAAAGGCGCTGGGCATCAGCCAGTATGTCTCCATTGTGGGCAGCAAGCCCTGGGAGAAAATCGATCAGTACTATGCCATTGGTGATGTTTTTGTCAGTGCGTCTCATTCCGAAACACAGGGTCTTACTTATATCGAGGCAGCGGCTTCTGGATTGTGTGTCTGTGCTGTGGATGATCCCTGCCTTCTGGGGGTGTTCCAGGATGGTGTCAGTGCCGTGCTGGCAGGAGAGTCGGATGATGCGCTTCTGCGCAGCCTGATCCTTTCGTTCAGCCCGTTGGGGGAGCGGATTCGTCGCAATGCGGTAGCTGCTGCCAGGCCGTATGCCACCCAGCAGTTCGCCGAAAATGTGGAGCAGTGCTATCTGAAAGCAATCGAAACCAGCAGAATCAGGCTGGATGCGATGCCGCTTCAATTCGAAAAAATCTAATTTTATTGCTTGAAAAATCCGGAAAAAGCTGTATAATGTAGTAAGAGAGTGCATTGCGGAGCGCTGTTCCATCGGCATTCGGAATAGCCGCGTGATTGCCCTGTCATCTCTCTAACAGCCTGATCCATTGCCGTCGGACAGGCCGGGGAGGTGAAGGAAATGAAGCGAGTGAAGGCCGCCTGCATTCAGCAAACGCTGGTGTTCATGCAGAAGGAAGACTGCGGATTCAGCCGGGATATGATCCTGGAAATGAATCGTCAGGAGTTGGAGCGCTATAAGCGCGGCATGGATCGTACCCAGACCCGTTACCAGATCGTCAGCAGCGAGGAGCAGGAAGACGGTTCTATCATTGTGCGTGTGCGCAAGCAGTACAACGATAAGGCAGAGGTTGCGGAATACTTCATGTAAAGCAATTCAGGAGGAAGTCAAATGAAAGAATACGAAATTGTCGCAAAGTTTTACAATGCCTGCGCAGGTTCTTCGCGGCCGCAAACCTTCTTCGAAGAAAGTGAGCTGGCCAACACGGATGATTACGTGAGGATGAAATACGGCAGGGATTTTGACAAGTTCTCAAAGGAGACTTCCCCGGAAGGCCAGATCATTTATAAATATGATAATGGCAGCGTGACGTATATCTACGAATTTACAGAGCTGTAAGAAGCAAAAGGTGCGTGTGGACGCATCCACACACATACAAAGACTCGAACTGGCCGGGAAGTACAATCCCACCGGTTCGGGTCTCTTTTTTGCGGGAAGCGGCCTGCGTTTTTTAGAAAAAGCTGTATATAATAAGGGGTGTACAGTCTTGCAGAGTTTACGCGTTGGGCTGCAAAAGATTTGTGGAAAAAGCCCGCAGGGGGGATTCCCACAATCTAATTAAGGAATGTATTGTTTTTGCCCGGGGAATATGGTATAATCTCCCGGAAAACACTGTGGAAGAAGGATGAGCATGAAAAAATTTTGGCTCTTGATGCTGGCTTTTGCGCTGCTACTTACCGGTTGCGCCACGAAAGCAGCCCAGATCCAAACCATAGCCACCGAGTCACCCATAGAAGAGCTGACTATGGTGGTAACGGAAGATACGATCGGTGAGCTGGGGCACTATGGCCAGCTGAAGCGGGTGGATTTGTCCGGGAGTACTTGTTATGATGCAATTCTGGAGTATGCCTGGCAGCATCCCAATGTGGAAGTGATTTACACCGTCACGCTGGGAAAAACACAGGTATCTCCCGATGTGGAATCCCTTACCCTGGAAGAGGGAAGCTACACATTTTCCACGCTGCGGGATAGCCTGCCCTATTTGAAGAATCTAAAGGAATTGTCTTTTCCCAAAACATCCCTGACGCAGCAGCAAATGGATACTCTGCGCCAGGAAAAGGAAGGCTTGGAAATAGAGTTTACCCTGGAATTCTATGGCCAGGAGTTGGGTATGGAAACCAAAAGTCTGGATCTTTCTGCCCTCACCCCGGAAGAAATGGAAGCCTCTTTGCCTGTGCTTTCCCAGTTTCCCAATATTGAAACCATTCAGCTGCTGGATGAAGAGGGAAACAGCCAGCTGGATGTTGCGCAGGTACATGCTTTGCAACAGGTTGTGCCGAATGCACTGCTTCAGTACAGCTTCACGCTTTTCGGAAAAACTGTGTCTACGACGGACGAGCGGGTAGAATTCCGGAATATGAAACTGGGAGACAGCAGGGAGGAAGAGCTGCGCCAGGCGCTGGATATTATGAAAGGCTGCCAGTATATGCTGCTGGAAAGTTGCCGTTTCTCCGACCAGGTGCTTTCCCAGCTGCGGGAAGACTACCGGGGGCAGACAAAAATTGTATGGCGGATCTATTTTGCCAGAGCAGGCAGCTGCCTGACAGACAGGACGGTTCTGCGCTATGTATACAATGTAACCAACAGTACGGTAAAGCAGCTGAAATACTGCGAGGATGTGGAATATATCGATTTTGGTCATAATGAGATTTTGTCTGACTGGAGCTGGATTGCCTATATGCCCAAGCTGAAAGGAATCATCTGCTCCGGCTCCATCATTCAGGATTTGACTCCCTTTGAAAATTGCAAAGAGCTGGAATTTTTGGAGCTGTCCAACTGTGGCATGCTAAAAGATATTTCTCCTCTGGCTGCCTGTGAAAGTCTGAAATGGTTGAACATCAGTTATACGAAAGCGGAAGATTTGTCCTGCCTGGACGATTTGCCGCTGGAAACCTTCGTCTATGTAAAGCCCAAGGCTTCCCAGGAGGAGCTGGATCGCTTTTCCCAGGTGCATCCCCAGTGCCTGGTGCAGTACAAGGGCAATGAGTATGGGTATCCCTGGCGATATACGGAAGACGGAGAACCCATGCCCCAATATGCACATCTGCAAAAAGTGTTTGGATATCCAAAACCCAATGATACTACTTGGTAAAAAAGTTACAAATACACCTTGCGCTTTTTCTACTTGGATGCTATAATAAACAACATCACATATAAAGGAGTTCGTCCCAATGCTTACTATTTTGACTGATGTCGCTGCCGGCACCGGCATGGGCAGCATGATCTTCACTCTGGTGCTGATGCTGGCCGTATTCTACTTCATGCTCATTCGTCCCGAAAACAAGCGGAAGAAGGAAGCAGAGCAGATGCGTTCCTCCGTTCGCACCGGCGACAAGATCACCACCATCGGTGGCATTATCGGCACCGTTGTAAACGTGAAGGAAGACAAGCTGGTTATCGAAACCGGCGCGGATCAGGTTCGCCTGGAAATCGCCAAGTGGGCTATGTCCACCAACGAGACCGCTGCCGAGAATGCCAAGGCTGAAGCCAAGAAGGCTCAGGAAGCCAAGGCTAAGGCAAAGGCTGCCAAGAAGGCCGAAAAAGAAGGCAAGTAAAATGATTCCCCATCGGCTGAAAAGCGGATGGGGAATTTTTATGGGATATTAAATTCTGCGAATTGGAACCGTGTCCAGTACCGGAATGCCGAAGCTGTCCAGCAGTGCCCTGGCTTTTCGCTCTGCTTCCGGTGTGTTCAGCGCTTCGGGTTCATGGGCATCACACCCCAGAATCATGGGCATATTTTCCTGGGCAACCAGCTCCAGAAAAGCATTGTTCGGATAATTTCTGCCGGATTTAAAGCCAAGCAGGTTGAATTCCAGAGGAAGGCCGCAGTTTTTGGCTTCCCGTACCAATGTGTGCATCCATTGGCGATAGCTCTCCCGGCTTCCCGTGTAGTAAATCACATCCGGGTGTGCAAAATACGTATACAGCCCTGTCTCCATGGCGGCGATGCTTTGCCGAACATACTGCTCCAGAAGTGCCGTATCATCGGTGGGCTGGTAGGTGTATGTGCCATCCAGCTCGCTGCCCGTAAAGTGCTGCCCCAAAAGCATATATTCTATCCCATTTTCCCGCAGAAAGTCCACCGTGGCATCGAAAAATTTGGGGTAATACTCAGCTTCCACGCCAATGTGCATCGTCAGCCAGCCGCTGTTTTCCTCTTTCAGAGACTTGAGGCTGGCTACATAGCCTGCCAGCTCCTCCGGTTTCATCCGGAAATGGGAATAGTAGCTCTGGGGAAACAAATAGGGGGTATGGTCGGAAAAGCCGAGTTCTGTCAGTCCTGCAAGCTTGGCTTGCGCAATATATTCCTGCTCGGTGCCAACGGCATGGTTGCACCGGGGCGTATGTGTGTGAAAATTCGCAATCATCTATGTCAGTCCTTCCATATTCTTTTTGCCCTATTATACCACTTTTTTGAAATTATTCAACACAGAAAAGAGATATTTCCCATGAAAGACTTTCCTATGTTTACAACAGAAAACGGCGTTGCCAGCCTGGTTCTCAAGGAAATTCCCTATCGTCAGGAGGCATATATTCTTCTGCGCGCGACCCAGCGGCCAGAGGAACTGCTGGAAGAGTGCGCTTCCTTCTGTCGTATTTGCGGAGCACAGAAGGTGTATGCCTCCGGCCACAGCGTGGTGGAGCGTTATCCAATTCATACAGCAATTTATGAAATGCGTGGGCAGATCCTTCCGGAGCCGGACCGCATTGCGCAGTTGTTTCCGGTAACATCGCAGACGGTGGCCAGGTGGCGGGAGTTATATAATCAGGCCATGCGTCCGGTACCCAATGCCGGTACCCTGGAAGCAAAAGATGAGCAGCGGCTGATTGCGGGAGAAACATATTTTGTCCATAGGGAAGGGCAGCTGCTGGGGATTGGGTATCTTTCAGAGGACACGTTGGAGGCAATGGCCTGCTTTGTCCCGGGGCAGGGGATGACAGTGCTGCATACGCTTGCCAGCATCCATCCGGATACGCCTCTTCGTCTGGAGGTAGCCTCTGAGAACAGGCGTGCTGTAGCACTGTACGAAAAAGCCGGTTTTTTCAAAGTAAAGGAGCTTTCAACCTGGTACAGTATCGAGTGAAAAAATTTATTTGCCTGTCAAGGAAAAGTACTTGACAAACAGACAATCCTGTTGTACAATGTTCAAGCTGTCAAGGGAAAAGCCTTGACACGGAGAGGACGCAAACCATGGAAGCACTGGAAATGACGCTGCTGTTCGACTATTATGGAGAACTGCTTACGGAAAAACAGCGAAATTGCGTGGATATGCGTTACAATCAGGATATGTCCCTGGGAGAGATTGCCCAGGAGCTGGGAATCAGTCGTCAGGGTGTGTACGACAACCTGAACCGGGCAGAGGGGTTGCTTCGGAATATGGAGCAAAAGACCGGCTTTGTCCGTCGGGATGCCAGGGTACGTCTTCTGGCGCAGGAGATTCTTGCCGCTGCCCAGCAGCTGCAAACCGGTTCCGGTGAGGATATTGGGAATGTGGCAGCCAGAATTGTTGCCGCAGCCCGGGAACTTGAGGAGTAAAGTATGGCATTCGAAGGCTTGACCGAGAAAATATCTGCCACCTTCAAAAAGCTTCGGGGCAAAGGCCGCCTGAAAGAAGCCGATGTGAAGGAGGCTATGCGAGAAATTCGCATGGCGCTTTTGGAGGCAGACGTTAGCTATAAGGTCGTAAAGGATTTCACCAAGTCCGTGCAGGAGCGCTGTGTGGGAACAGATGTACTGGAATCCCTTACCCCTGCGCAGATGATTGTTAAGATCGTCAACGAAGAGCTGTGTAAGCTCATGGGCACCCAAACTAAGCATATCAATATCAACCCCAATGGTCCTACGGTTGTTATGCTGGTTGGTTTGCAGGGCGCCGGTAAAACCACCAATGGCAGCAAACTGGCTGGGCTTATGAAGCGCCAGGGGAGAAATCCTTTGCTGGTTGCCTGTGACGTTTATCGTCCGGCCGCCATCCAGCAGTTGAAGGTTTGCGGCGAAAAGCTGGGCATTCCTGTCTTCGAGAAAGGCACCCAGGATCCGGTGGTCACCGCGAAAGAAGCGGTTTGGTATGCCCGTCAGCGGGGATACGATATGGTCTTCCTGGATACAGCCGGCCGTCTGCATGTAGACGAGGCTCTGATGGAAGAATTGAAGAATATCAAGTCTACGGTAAAGCCCAATGAGATCATGCTGGTTGTGGATGCCATGACCGGCCAGGATGCGGTAAACGCAGCCCAGAGCTTTAACGAGTGGCTGGATATAGATTCCGTAATGCTCTCCAAACTCGATGGCGATGCCCGTGGTGGTGCGGCTCTGTCTGTCAGAGCAGTAACCGGAAAACCCATAAAATTCGCCGGTATCGGTGAAAAACTGGAGGATATTGAGGTCTTCCACCCGGATCGTATGGCAAGCCGGATTTTGGGCATGGGCGATATGCTCAGCCTGATTGAAAAGGCGGAAAAGGCCTACGATTTGAAGCAGGCTGCCAAGCTGGAAGAGAAGATGAAGTCCAATCGCTTCACCCTGCAGGATTTCTACGACCAGATGGTTCAGCTGAAATCCATGGGCTCCATGGAGGATCTTCTTGCTCAGATGCCCGGTGGAGCACAGCTGAAAGATGTGAAGCTGGATCCCAAGGCTCTGGCTCACACTGAGGCAATTATCCTATCCATGACTCCCAAGGAGCGGGAAAATCCTTCCATCATTCAGGCAAGCCGGAAAAAGCGGATTGCTGCCGGTTGCGGCTTGAAGGTAGAGGATGTAAACCGGCTGCTGAAATCCTTCGAGCAGATGAAGAAAATGATGAAGCAGTTCAATTCTCCCGGTATGATGAAGAAAATGAAGCGTATGCGTGGCCTGGGTGGCCTCGGTGGTATGCGCTTTCCGGGAATGTAATACGTTCGCCAAAAGCATTTAGCTTTGCGATATATATTTTTAGACTTTTTCTGGAGGTGAAACTTTCATGGTTAAAATCAGACTGAGAAGAATGGGTGCCAAGAAGGCTCCTTTCTACCGTATCGTTGTTGCTGATTCCCGCTCTCCCCGCGACGGCCGTTGCATCGAAGAGATCGGCACTTACAACCCCCTGACCACCCCCGCCACTGTCAATGTTGACGCGGAGAAGGCTCAGAACTGGATCAAGAACGGCGCACAGCCCACCGACACTGTCCGTGGCCTGCTGAAGAACGCTGGCGTTCTGTAAGCCCCTTAAAGGAGTGGCACAATGAAGGAACTTTTGCTATATATGGCAAAGAGCCTGGTAGACAATCCCGAGGCAGTTTCCGTTGTTGAAACCTCTGATGAGGACGGCAAGGTACTGGAGCTTCATGTTGCCGAAGGCGATATGGGCAAGGTGATTGGCCGCCAGGGGCGGATCGCCAAGGAGATCCGTACCATTATCAAGACGGTTGCCCAGCGCACTGGCGAGAAGGTCACCGTTGAAATTGTGGACTAAACGGTTATGCGTGGCGATTTCGTCACGCATTTTCGTTTTCTGTCCATTATAAAACCATCTATAACGAGGATTTTCCTCTCTTATATCAGAATCATTCAGGAGCGTGACCTATGAAACTCCAATTTATTGAAGCCGGTGAAATTGTGAATACCCACGGTGTCCGTGGGGAGATGAAAATGCTTACCTGGCTGGATTGTCCGGAAGATATGTGCCAGTTTACCCGCTGCCGTATTCAGGGAAAAACCTATGAAATTACATCCTGCCGTGTCCAAAAGACCTGCAATCTGCTCACACTCAAGGGCGTGGATACTATGGAAGCGGCCCAGGCAATGCGGGGGAAAACTCTGGAAATATTCCGGGAGGATGTTGACGATTCCGTAATTTTTGCCGCTGAGCTGGAAGGCATGGATGTGTTCTGCGAAGAAGCGAATATCGGTAAATTGACTACCGTTCTGGATTATCCCGGGAACCAGGTGTATGTGGTCAAAGGCGAGAAGGAGTATATGATCCCCGCTGTGTCTGCTTTTGTACTCTCCACCGATCTGGAAAATAACAGAATGCAGGTCAAACTGTTGGAGGGGATGGAAACCAATGCGGATTGATATTCTCACTCTTTTCCCGGATACTCTTGGAGATGTTCTTTCGGAAAGCATTCTGGGACGGGCTCAGGAGCGGGGCTATATCCGCATTGAAACCCACCAGATCCGGGATTATACGGCCAACAAGCAGAATCAGGTGGATGACTATCCCTACGGCGGCGGCCGGGGAGCCGTTATGGCTGCGGATCCTCTGTACCGTTGCTGGGAGGCAGTATGTGATGAAGCCGGTGGTGCAGTACACACAGTGTACATGTCCCCCTGTGGACATACCTTTACCCAGGCGGATGCTATTCGTTTGAGTAAAATGGAGAATCTTGTCCTGGTTTGTGGCCACTATGAGGGAATTGACCAGCGCTTCATCGATGAGTGTGTGGATGAAGAGATTTCTTTGGGAGACTTTGTCCTTACCGGCGGAGAAATTGCGGCCATGGCCGTTACAGACGCCGTGTGTCGCATGGTACCCGGTGTCCTGGCAGATCCGGAGTGCTTTGAGGACGAAAGTCATTTCAATGGATTGCTGGAATACCCCCAGTACACCCGCCCGGCAGTTTGGCACGGAAGGGAAATTCCCAAGATTCTTACCTCCGGCAACCACGAGAAGGTGCGTCAGTGGCGCAGGAAGCAGTCCCTGCGCAGAACTCTCGCCCGGCGTCCGGATATGTATGAAAAGCTGGATCTCAGCTCCAGGCAGGATCAAAAGCTCCTGAAGGAAATGGCTCAGGAGGATGCGGAGGAAAACAGCTGAATCATAAGCCTGTGTTGCAGAATATTAAAGCATCCGACTCTGTTTCCCTTAGACGGAACGTGGGGTCGGATGCTTTGATTATCGGAAGTGCCGTAAATGGTTTATCGGACAGGAAAAATAAGAATGATGCGCAGTATGCCGCTGTGATATTGCGCGGATATACTTCCACCCATTCGTTCTGTCAAAATTCTTGCGATAGACAGCCCGAGACCGGTAGAGTTTCGGCTGGCTGCAACGGTATAAAAGCGGTCAAATAATCTGCCGACAGTAACGGCATTGAGATTTTGCGTACTGTTTGAAAAAGTAATGATTCCGTCTGCATTCATAATCACCGACAAATCCTTATCCGAATACTTTATGGCATTGCTGATAATGTTGGAAAAAATACGGTTGACCGCTCCTGCATCCAGCTTTCGGAAAACAGGTTCCTCCGGCAAGTCGATTTCCGGTTGAATGCCTTTTTCCTGCATGACCGCGTAGAAAGACAGCAGACTTTCTTCCAATGTCCGAACAACATCCATGCGTTCTGGTTTCAGTTCCTGCGAAGATGTGACTATGCTGTATCGGAACAGTTCTTCGGTCAGGTTTTTTAATACATCCGTTCGATTTTTGATTTGGGAAAGATAACGCTGAACATTCTCACTCGTTTCCTCACGCTCCAACAGGTCAAGATAACCGTGGATTGCCGTAAGCGGTGTTCTCAGATCATGGGAAATGTTGGTGACAGCTTCTTTC
>CAZCRO010000056.1:0-16095 GCA_964501115.1 uncultured Oscillospiraceae bacterium | reverse complement strand
TGGCGTAGCGGTAAGCCTTGGGGGGCATGGTCATGTGGAAAGCGGTGTCGAACACGGCAACCTGGGGGGTGTTGGGCATAACAGACTGGCAGGCGCGGATGCCCATCAGGTTTGCGGGGTTATGCAGAGGTCCCAGGGGGATGCACTTTTCAATGGCCTTGATAACATCATCGTTAATGATGCAGGAATCAGAGAATTCCATACCGCCGTGGAGCACGCGGTGACCAACAGCATCAATCTCGTCTACGGACTTGATCACGCCGTCAACGGGATCTACCAGGATCTCCAGAACAGCCTGGATGGCCTCGGAGTGGCTGGGCATAGCAATGTCCTTTACAACCTTCTTGTCGCCAACCTTGTGGGTCAGACGGCCGTCGATGTAAATACGCTCACACAGACCCTTTGCGAAAACGTCGCCGTTTTCCGGGTTCATCAGCTGATACTTCAGCGAAGAACTGCCGGCATTGATGATCAAAACGTTCATTGGAATTTCCTCCTAAAATTTATGCTTTCTTTTTCATCAAAGTGTGATATGATAACAAGGCTATTATATTGCATCTTTCCGTTTTTCTCAACCCCTAATAGGAAAAATTTTTCAGTTTGGAGGAAAAACTTTGGCAACAGTGGGAATTATTTGTGAATACAACCCCTTTCATCTGGGACACGCCAAGCAATTTCGTCTTGTGCGTGAGCATTTGGGGGCGGATACGGCCATTTGTTGCCTGATGAGTGGGAACTATGTCCAGCGGGGGACACCCGCCATGTTCGACCGGCTCTGTCGTGCCCGGGCGGCGGTTGCCTGCGGGGCGGATCTGGTTCTGGAGCTTCCTGTGCTGGGAAGCCTGTGTTCGGCAGAGGGCTTTGCCCGGACAGGTGTGGAGATTTTGTCCGGTTTATGCGACTATCTCAGCTTTGGAACGGAGTCCGGAAGTTTGGATGCATTGCTTGCCACGGCAGAGGCGCTGTTAAGTCCCTCTTTTTCTCCGGCGCTGCGCCAGGCGCTTTCCACCGGAGTCAGCTTTCCGGTTGCCAGAGCAATGGCTATGGAGGCGCTGGGCAGTGATGCAAGTCTGCTGAGAAAGCCCAATGATATTTTGGCTGTGGAATATACCAAGGCCATTGTGCAGCAGGGTTCAAAAATGAAGCCGCTTCCGGTTCAGCGGGAAGGGGATTACCATGCAATTCAGGCAGACAGGGAGAATCCATCTGCCACGGCGGTGCGGGACTGCATTCTCCGTGGACAGGATGTTTCTGCTTACCTGCCTGATGAGGCAGCCGCTTGCTTCCGGAATGCGTCGGTTCATACATTGCAGGCGGGAGAGCGGGCGGTGCTGTACCGGCTCCGTACTATGGCAGAGGAGGATTTTGCCGGGCTTCCCTATGGTTCCGAGGGGCTGTGGCGCAGGCTGATGCATGCCTGCCGCCGAGAGACAACCCTGGAGGATATTTTCACAGCGGTGAAGACAAAGCGTTATCCGAGAACCCGTTTAAACCGGATGGTTCTGTGTGCCTTTTTGGGGATTACAGAGGAGATTCTGGCTGTACCTGCCCCTTATACGAGAATTCTGGCATTCAACCGGCGGGGCAGGGAAGTGCTGAAAGCCGCGGCCCAGCCGGAGCGCCTGGTCAATCTGGGTCAGCGGGTGGATGTTCCTTATGGGGAGCTGGAAGACCGATGCCAGGCACTGTATCCACTCTTCTGCCTGGGGGAGATTCCTTCCCGGGAGAAGCAGCGTGTAATCAGCCTGTAGGGCTTTGTGCCCGGTATCGGATTTCCCGGATCCCGGTTACCAGAAGCAGAATGCCGAAGGCCTTTTTCACAAGTCTGTGGTCGGTTTTTCCCAGTATCAGGCTGCACAGTGCGGCAAATACACACCCGCAGACAATGGCTGGCAGCAGCATGTTTTTGGATGGCAACCGACCTTGTTTCCGGTGCATCAGAGTGGCGATGGCGGCGCTGGGCAGGAAGAACAGCAGGTTGGTCGTTCTGGCAATTTCCTGGCTGGTACCGCATATCTCCGTCAGCCACAGCACAAGCAGGCTGCCTCCGCCAATCCCCAGCCCGGACAGAAAGCCCAGAATCACCCCTACAGCCAACTGAACGGGAAGGGCTTTCACCATAGGTATCGCAGCCCTCCCCAGATAATCAGCGCTCCCAGACATCTGTGCAGCCACACAGCAGGGATTTTCTTTCCCCAGTGTCCGGCGGCCAGTCCGCCCAGAGCGCTGCCCGGCAAATAAGGAAGTGCCTGCCGGACAGGAATGCTACCGTGCCTTGCTTCCAAAACAAGTGCGGTGATGCAAATCGGAAGTATAATCGCCACAGAGGCGGGGAACCGTGCATCTTCGTTCAGATCCCGGCACCGCCGGAGCAGGGGAACCAGTATAAGCCCGCCTCCGGCACCAAAGGTACCGGCAATGCATCCGGCAGCCGCACCCGCCAGACAGTAGGGCAATTGCTTTTTCATACAAAAACACCTCCCGGGAAGTTTTTCCATGGGAGGTGTTTTTTATACGGTGTTTAATTGGCGTTGAATGCGATACCGGTGTTCACATACTTGGTGTTGCCAACGGTCATGGTGGTGCTTTCCACCAGATCGGTGTACCACTGGTTGTATGCTTCACTTACCAGATCGTTGTGAATCAGGTATTCCCGGTAGGACTGGTCAGCGTTGCCGACAAAGTACATAATGTGGTAGCCGTAAGTGGTTTCTACCACGCCGGTGTCACCGGCCTGGCGGCTGGAATCGAAGCACCAGTCATTAAATGCCTCTACCATCTGGCCGGGGTATACGTTTTCATACAGACCGCCGTTTTCCTGAGAGCCGGTATCGGTGGTGTTTTCGGTAGCCAGAGCAGCGAAGCTGTCCTCGGTCTTGTCACCGGCCAGGAACTCGGCCAGCAGGTCTTCGGCCTTGCGCTTAGCGGTAGCCTTCTCTTCGTCGGAGTAGGTGGTGTTGCCGTTTTCATCGGTGGTGCCGCCTTCAAAGCCGGCCAGAATGTGGCGCACATTCACCAGGGGGAAGGTGTTGTCGGTGGAACCAATGTAGTAAACCACGTAATAGCCGGATACGTTGGTCACTTCGTTGCCATCGTCATCGGTAGTGGTGGAGGTGCTGGCAACATAGGTCTTGTCACCCTCAACACGGGCGTCATCGGTAACCCACTCAGAGATGGTGGAGTTCACAGAGCTGTAGCGGGTGGCATCCATGCTGGTGCTCTTGGCGGAGGATTCCGCGTTTACTTCCAGAGCGGCGATGGCGGCATCCAGAGCCTCTACAGAGTCGATCTCTTCGCCAACCAGAGTCTTGGCATCTGCTTCAGCAGCGGCGGCGCGCTCTTCGTTGGTGGCCTCATCGTCCAGATAGCGGCTGGTGCTGATGTAGTACTGGTTGTAGGAGTAGGAGTTATAGAGCTTGGAGTCCTCTTCGGACTTGGCGTTCATTTCATCGGCAGTGAAGGTCAGCTCGTTCTGGTACTCGCTCTGGTACTCGCTGGCGATTACGCTGGTGCGCAGATAGTTTTCGTAGGTTTCCAGGGTGGCACCGTTGCCGTACATGGCCTTCAGATAGCCCTCGGCATCGGAATAGCCATACACCTGTGCGTACAGGCTCAGGGTGCTTACGGTGGAAGTTACCTGGCTTTCGCCATCTTCGGAGATGGTGTAGCCGTTTGCCAGGGCGTCATTGTACAGAGCGTAGGTGGCCTTGGCACTGTTTTCGGCAGCGTCCAGGAAGTAGTCTGCCCAGGTTTCGCCGGATTCTTCGTCATAAACCTGCTGATCCAGAGCCACACCGGCCTGCAGACCGAACAAACTCATGTAGGAGCCATTCTGGGAATAGAACTGATTTACGGTGTCACCGAAGTAGTAGTTCAGTTCGGCATTGCTCAGGGTAGTGTCGCCGATGGTCAGCGCCACGGTGTTCTTTTCCCGCACACCGCTGTTGCGGATGCCCATGTTCACGCCGGTCACGGCAGCGGCGATCACCAAAACGGCAAGCACCAGGGCGAAAGTGATGGTGTAGATTCTGGTTTTGCGGTCTTCCTTCTGTTGCGCCAGCTGCTTTTCAGTCAGCTTGGCAGCGTTTTCTTCAGCACGAAGCTTCTTCTTGCTGGATGCACTCATTGGTATCATTTCCTCTCGTTTATTGTATGCAAATGGATATTTGCAGATAGACTTGGCTATTATAGCGGATAAATTCCCGGTTTTCAAGAGGCAGACAGGGAAAATATGAAAATTTACATTTGTTTTTTGCGAAACGACAAAAAATAAAAACCCCGGAGAGCCGAAACTCTCCGGGAACCCGCTTTGGCCGTACTATGCCCAATTATGACCTGCACGAAATGGCAGGTGGGTTGCCGCTCCCGACGTTCTCTGCTCCCAGCATCCACCTGTCGTCAAAGCGCAGGCGGGAGGTCTGCAATTCCGCCGGGAAGTCTAACTTCCCGATTAAAAAATGTGGGTCCAAAAGGACACAGCAACGTACCAAGCAGGAGAAAAACGAATTCAATCCTCTTCCTCGTCGTAAAGCTGATCCATAATCACATCGTAGACGGCCTTCAATTCCTGCTCATCTTCAATGGCACAGAGAATCGGCTCGCCGTCTTCTTCGATGGACTTGAGGATACTCACTTCCAGATCCGGCTCATCCTCATCGGTGGCGGGGATCACGGCCATGTAGCTCTCTCCGTTGTATTCTACCGTGGTGAGAACTTCCAGTTCATATTCTGTTCCGTCTTCGTCGGTAATGGTGATAAAGTCGGAACCGTATTGATCTTCCATAAGGACATCCTTTCCGGGAGGAGTTTTCTTGTCTGTATTGTACAACCAATGGGCGATAAAATCAAGAGGGAATTTTAACGAATTTATGAAGAGCCGCCGGGAAGCGTGGTTTTTCTGCCTTGTGCCCCCTTTTTCGGAAGAGAAGTCTCTCTGTCTGTAAGAAACTTACCCCAAACATTCACGCAATATTCACGAAAATAGGGCTTTCGTTTTCCTTGGGAATATGTTATAATTTACCGATGATATAGTGGCATACTGTATCCGGATAATCAGAAAGGTACTCTTCCTGGATATTTAGGAAGCGGAGGTTATATTATGGAAAATGAAGAAAAGAAAAGAAGGAGGCCCCGGAAAGAGCGGCAGGAGTGGAATCCCCACTGGTCAATCAAAACACTCTATACGGCTTTTTCCGTAGCATGGTCTGCGCTGAAGATTGCCATCGGTGCCTGTCTGACGGTGGTATTGATTCTTTTGATCTGCGGTGTTGTGTTCATCGGTACGCTGGGAGATTACCTTCAGGACGATATTCTCACCCAGGCATCGGACTGGTCCATCGATGATTACGATTTGGAAAAGACCTCTTTTCTTTATTATGTGGACAGTGATGGAAATATTCAGCAGCTGCAGCAGATTTATACCACCACAGACCGGCAGATTGCAACTCTGGATGAAATTCCCCAGGCGCTGATCGATGCCACGGTGGCCATTGAAGACAAGCGCTTTTATGAGCACCAGGGTGTGGACTGGATTACAACGGTCAAAGCCTGCATGAATATGTTCTTCGGAGGGGACAGCCAGTTCGGCGGCTCCACCATTACCCAGCAGCTCATCAAGAACGTCAGCCAGGAAAACAGCATTACGGTGCAGAGAAAGGTTATGGAAATTTTCCGTGCCCAGCTCTTTGAGAAAGAGTATGATAAAGATGTTATCATGTATGAGTATCTCAACCGGATCTACCTGGGCAAGGGTTGCTATGGTGTAAAAAGCGCGGCAGCGGCTTACTTTGGAAAAGAACTGCAAAGTCTGACGGTGGCGGAGTGCGCCAGCCTGATCAGCATTACCAATAACCCTTCCCTGTTCAATCCCTACTCCACCAATACCTATAAATACAAGGGCGAGGTGCGGGATGGTGCCGGGCGGAACCGGTACCGGCAGCTGAATGTCCTGTCTGAAATGCTGAACCAGGGCTACCTGACCCAGCAGGAATATGACGAGGCAGTGGCACAGGAGATGGTCTTCAAAGAGGGAATCGAACCTCAGGACCGGTGGGCAAACTGCGATACCTGCGGCTACGGCGGTACTGTGGCAACCTTCACTCAGCAGGGCACCCATTATTTCTGCCCCGAGTGCGGCAGCCAGGTTTCTGTCAACCAGGATGCCTCCCAGAGCGTTTATTCCTGGTTTGTAGACTCGGCAATCCTGGATGTGGCGGCTGATTTTGCTGCGCTGGACGGTGTGGACTGGGACAGCGCGGGAGAAAAGACCAGAAACTACTATCTGGAGCGTATCCAGAAGGGCGGCTACCACATCTACACGACTCTGGATATGGATGTCCAGAATCAGGTGGATGCCATTTATACCGATTTGAGCAAGATTCCCACCACACGCTCTACCCAGCAGTTGCAAAGCGGCATTGTGATCATCGACAATACGACAGGTGATGTCGTGGCGCTGTCCGGCGGCGTGGGAGAGAAGACGGATTTCTTTGCCTATAACAAAGCCACCCAGGCAAAGCTGCAGACCGGCTCTTCTCAGAAGCCGATTTCCGTATACGCACCGGCATTCGAAAAGGGATTGAGCCCTGCTACGGTGATCAAGGACATGCCCTTGACCTATCTGGAGGATGGAACCCCCAATCCCAGAAACGACAACCGGGAATATAATTATAAGCGCACGATTTTCTCCGGCATTGTTTCCTCGGTCAACGGCATCTCTGCCAATACACTGAAAACCATTGGCACGGATTATGCCTACAGCTTTGCCAAATATAACTTTGGCCAGGCTTCTCTGACGGATAACTATCCTCTGAGCAATGGCCAGAGCATGTCTGACGTAGACATTGCGCCTCTGGCTCTGGGTGCGCTTACCGTAGGCTCTACCGTACGGGAAATGTCTGCGGCCTATGCTACTTTTGCCAATGGTGGCGTTTACCGGGAACCCCGCACCTACACCAAGGTATACAATTCGGAAGGAGAACTGGTGCTGGATAATACCCAGGACAGCCGACAGATCCTCAGCCAGAAGACCGTGGAATATATGAACTACTGCCTGTACAATGCGGCCAACGCGGGTACCGGCGGCGCGGCAATTTTCCAGGGTATGAACATTGCGGGCAAAACCGGTACTACTTCTAGCAACCGGGATCGCTGGTTCTGCGGCTACACCGGCTACTATACTGCCGCTGTTTGGTGCGGTTATAACCAGCCGGAGCAGATTAACCTGACCAACAACTGGGGCAACCCCGCTGCCCGCCTTTGGAAAATGGTGATGGAGCCTGTTCATCAGGGTCTGCCCAATAAGGCGCTGTACAGCGGTGCCCAGTTCCAGTCGGTCAGCGTTTGTCTGGATTCCGGTAAGCTGGCAACAGAGGCCTGTGCCGCCGATGTGCGTGGCAGCCGGGTCACCACTGTAAACTGCTATCCTGAGGATGCGCCTACAGAGTATTGCGATAAGCATCAGGAAGTGGTATACTGTGTCACCGGCGGTGGTGTAGCTACGGAATACTGCGAACTGTTTATGGACAGCGATGTGCAGATGCGCAGCCTGGTCACCATGACCCAGGATGAAATCAACGAGATTGCCAGTGCAATCGGCAAGGGATTGCGGGAAGCTTTCTATCTCGACAGTTATGTATACGCAACGGACAATGAGGGCAACCCCATTGCCTGGCATGGCTTCCGTGGCAATGCCAATTCCGGTGCCGACACGCCCTATCTCATTTGCTCCATCCACAACCACGATACCTGGCTGGCCGAGGGCGGCAGACAGGAAGAAGAAACGGAAGACGATTATGATTGGCCTGGTTCGGACTTCGAGGACGAGGACGAAGACGACTGGGTAGGATAAAAGAAAGAGGAGAATGTAGCCTATGCTATGGATTTCTGATGAATGGAAGGATTATGAGGTTCTCGATGCCTCCGATGGGGAGCGTCTGGAGCGTTGGGGAAAATATATCCTGGTGCGCCCGGATCCCCAGGTGATTTGGTCTACTCCCCATGCGGCACCCCAGTGGAAGAAGTATGATGCCCGCTATATCCGCTCCAATACCGGTGGCGGTCACTGGTCAGAGCATCACCTGCCCGAGCGGTGGCAGATCCGTTACCGGGATTATCTGACCTTTAATGTTAAGCCCATGAATTTTAAGCACACCGGTGTGTTCCCGGAGCAGGCGGCCAACTGGGACTTCATCCGGGGAAAGGTTGCAGCTGCCGCGGCGAAGCGCCCGGTTCGCGTGCTGAATCTGTTTGCCTATTCCGGCGGCGCGACCCTGGCCGCTGCGGCAGGTGGCGCAGAGGTGTTCCATGTGGATGCTTCCAAAGGCATGGTAGCCTGGGCGAAGGAGAATGCCGCTGCTTCCGGCCTGGCTGACCGCCCCATCCATTGGATTGTGGATGATTGCGGCAAGTTTATCCAGCGGGAGATCCGCCGTGGCCGCCGGTATGATGGTATTATTATGGATCCCCCCAGCTATGGCCGTGGTCCCAGCGGGGAGATCTGGAAGATGGAAACCAGCTTTTTTCCCTTCCTCCAGGAAACGGCCAAGCTGCTGACGGATAATCCCCTCTTTGTGATTATCAATTCTTATACCACAGGTTTGGCTCCCAGCGCGGTCAGCTATGCGTCCGATGTGGTGTTCGGTCAGGAGCACGGCGGCCATACCACGGCAGGTGAGCTTGGTCTGCCGGTGAAGCAGAGCGGGCTGATTTTGCCCTGCGGTGCCACCGGAAGATGGGAACCCTGATTCCCGGGCGTAAGCCGAAACAAACTATTTCCTTACAGAAAGAGGAATGTCCATTGGATACATTTATTTCCGCAGAGCACCTGGCCTTTGCCTATCCGGCGATGGAGGGGCAGGAGAAGCTCTCTGTTTTTGAAGACCTGAGCCTGAAAATTGAAAGCGGCAGCTTTGTTGCCATTTTGGGCACCAATGGCTGTGGCAAGTCCACGCTGGCCAAGCATTTTAATTCCATTTTGTTGCCCAGTGGCGGCAAGGTTTATGTGGGCGGTATTGATACCTCCGATACGGAGCGGATTATGGCTGTCCGGCGGCAGGTTGGCATGGTATTCCAGAATCCGGATAACCAAATTGTCGCCAATGTGGTGGAGGAAGACGTGGCCTTCGGCCCGGAAAATTTGGGCGTGGCCAGTCCGGAAATCCGCAGAAGGGTAGACAATGCCCTGAAGCAGGTGGGAATGTACGAATACCGGGAGCACGCCCCCCATCTGCTTTCCGGCGGTCAGAAGCAGCGCATTGCCATCGCCGGTGTGATTGCTCTGGAGCCTAAGTGCATTGTTCTGGATGAGCCGACAGCCATGCTCGATCCCAGAGGCCGCCGGGATGTCATGGAAACCATTTCCCGCCTGAACCGGGAGAAGGGGATTACCGTGGTGCTCATTACCCATCATATGGATGAAGCTGCCCAGGCGCAGCGGGTTGTGGTGCTGGATAAGGGCACCATTGCCGCGGATGGAACGCCGGAGAAGGTGTTTGCCCAGGTGGAGATGCTCCACCGCATCGGTCTGGCCGCACCGGAGAGTGTGGAGCTTTGCTGGCTTTTGAACCGGCAGGGACATTCTCTGCCCCTGGATGCGTTGGAGCCCCAGCAGTGCGCTCAGGCATTGTACAGCTGGATCAAGGGCGTATAGGAGGATATGAATTTGGAACCCATTTTACAGGCACAGGACCTGACCTATACCTACAGTGCCGGTACGCCCTTTGAGCATACTGCGCTGGATCATGTAAGCTTTTCCCTAAACCGGGGAGAATTCGTGGGAATTATCGGCCATACCGGATCCGGAAAGTCCACTCTGATGCAGCAGCTGAACGGTTTGCTGAAGCCCACATCCGGAAAAGTCATTCTCGATGGCAAGGATATATGGTCAGACAAGAAGCTGACCCGTCAGGCACGGTTTCGGGTGGGTCTGGTATTTCAGTACCCGGAATACCAGCTTTTTGAGGAAACCGTATACAAAGATATTGCCTTTGGCCCGTCCAATATGGGGCTGAGCAGGGAAGAAATCGACCGCCGTGTTCGGGAAGCCGCCGGCTTCGTCGGGCTGACGGATAAGCAGCTGGAAAGTTCCCCCTTTGATCTGTCCGGTGGACAGAAGCGCCGGGTCGCCATTGCCGGCGTGATCGCCATGGAGCCGGAGGTTCTCATCCTGGATGAGCCCACTGCCGGACTGGATCCCATAGGCCGGGAGGAAATTCTTTCCAATATCCAGGCCTATCGCAAGGCCAAAAACGCCACCATTTTGATGGTCAGTCACTCCATGGAGGATGTGGCACGCTTGACAGACCGGTTGCTGGTGATGAATGGCTCCCGGCTTGCCATGGACGGAACACCGGAGGAGGTCTTCCGCCGGGCAGAGGAACTGGTTTCCATGGGACTGAACATTCCCCAGGTGACCCAGGTATTTCTGAAACTGAAGGAAATGGGCGTGGATGTGCCCAATGTCTATACTCTTGAAGCAGCCGTGGAAGTATTGACCCGGCTGAAAAAGGAGGGTATGCCATGCTGAAAGATATAACACTTGGCCAGTATTTTCCCGGCAGCTCTTTTATTCACCGGCTGGATCCCAGAACCAAGCTGATCAGTGTGGTTTTGTATATCGTTGCGCTGTTCACAGCCCAGAGCTGGCTGTCTTATGGCCTGATTTTGGCATTCTTGCTGTTCAGCATCCGTATTTCCCATATCCCGCCCAAGTCCATTCTGACGGGCATGAAGCCTCTGATCGTGATTCTGATTTTTACCGGTGTGCTGAATCTGTTCTATACAGATACCGGAAGAATCCTGATTTCTCTGTGGAAGCTGAAAATCACCACGGGCGGTATAGAGCGGGCAGTATTTATGACCGGGCGGATTTTGATGCTGATCTGCGGAACATTCCTGCTCACCTATACCACATCTCCCATTGCCTTGACAGACGGCCTGGAGAGCCTCCTGCACCCTCTGAATAAGCTCCATGTGCCGGTGCATGAACTGTCTATGATGATGTGTATCGCTTTGCGTTTTATCCCTACCCTGATCGAAGAAACGGACAAAATCATGAATGCCCAAAAGGCCAGAGGTGCCGATTTTGAAAACGGCAGTCTTCTCGACAGAGCCAAGGCGTTGATCCCGGTGCTGGTGCCTCTGTTTATCAGTGCCTTCCGCCGGGCGGACGAGCTGGCCACGGCTATGGAGTGCCGCTGCTACCAGGGCGGTGAGGGAAGAACCAAGATGAAGCTTCTGCGTTACAGGCGTAATGATTTTCTGGCCTTTGGCGTGGAAGTTGTGCTTCTGGGCGGGGTAATTGCCCTGGCCTGCCTGGGATTGTGAGGCTATATGCGCAATATTGCTCTGTGTTTGACCTATCTTGGCACCCGCTACCATGGTTGGCAGGTGCAGAAAAATCTGCCTACGGTGGCAGAAACGATGGAAAAGGCCATATCCCAGGTGGTAGGCCACAGCGTCCATGTGACCGGCTGCGGCAGAACGGATGCCGGTGTCCATGCCAGGTGCTACGTAGCCAATTTCCGGACAACCTCCACCATCCCGGTGGATCGGTTGCCCTATGCGCTGAATACCCATCTGCCCTGTGATATTGTGGTGACCCGTGCCTTCGAAGTGGGGGAGGGGTTCAATGCCATCGGCTCCTGTGTTCGCAAGGAGTATACATATCAGATTTACAATTCCCGGCTGAAGGATCCTTTTTATGTGGATCGTGCCTGGTTTTATCCCCGGCACCTGGATGAGGAAGTGATGCAGCGGGCGGCGGATCAGTTTGTCGGAACCCATGATTTCGCGGCAGTACGTTCTGTCGGTACGGATGTGAAATCCACCGTGCGAACGGTACACTATTACAATGTGGAGCGCCGTGGGGATCTGGTTTTGCTGCGGGTCTGCGCCAATGGATTTCTGTATAATATGGCGCGGGCAATGGCCGGTACTGTCGTCTATGCGGCGGAGGGAAAAATCCGTCCGGAGGATATTGGTGCCATTCTGGATTCCGGAAATCGCACCGCTGCCGGCCCTACAGTCCCACCGGGTGGTCTTTATATGACCCATCTGTGGTATGATGACGGCGTAGATCGGTTTGAGTTTGAAAACCCGATTTGAAGATGTATCACATAAGAAAACCCCCTGAGCATTCCGAAAAAACAGCGGAATGCTCAGGGGGAATTTGTCTTTTTTGCGCCGGAAAGGGCGGCAGTTTATCGCTTACCCTTCCGGCTCTGGGGAGGGGATTTTTTACCGGGTGCAGCCCGCTTGCCGGAAGCGGCAGGTTTTTGCGGCATCGGTTTACCGGCTTTCCTGGGGACAGGTTTGCCTGCTTTTTTGGGAGGTGGGGAAGTATAGCTTCCGTTTTTTGGCGGGATTGCCCGAATCAGACACTTGGGGCCGGAGCCAATCAGGTCTTCCCGATGGGCAGCCAGAAGAGCCTCCCGTACAAGATAGTAATTCTTGGGATTTCGGTACTGGATCAGTGCCCGCTGCATGGCTTTTTCGTGGGGGTCCGTGGGGACATATACCCGCTCCATGGTTCTGGGATCCAGTCCCGTATAGTACATCACGGTGGACAGGGTGGAGGGGGTGGGATAGAAGTCCTGCACCTGTTCCGGATTGTAGCCCATATCCCGGATATACTCTGCCAGCTCCACGGCTTCCTTCATAGTGGAGCCGGGATGGCTGGACATGAGATAGGGAACCAGAAACTGGTTCATACCGTACTGCTTGTTCAGAGCAAAATACTTTGCCACAAACTGGTTGTATACGGTATTTCTGGGTTTGCCCATGCGGCTGAGTACCGCGTCAGATACATGCTCCGGGGCAACCTTCAGCTGGCCGGAGATGTGGTACTGTACCAGTTCTTTGAAGAAAGTGTCCTTCTTGTCCGCCAGAAGATAGTCGAAGCGGATGCCGCTGCGGACAAAAACTTTCTTTACACCGGGGATCTTTCTCAGCTTGCGCAGCAGGGCAACGTAGTCGCTGTGGTCGGCGTTCATATTTTTGCAGGGGGTGGGGAACAGGCATTGCCGTCCGCCGCAGGCACCTTTGCTCATCTGCTTGGCGCAGGCAGGGTGGCGGAAGTTGGCGGTGGGGCCGCCTACATCGTGGATGTATCCCTTAAAATCCTTTTCCTGAACAATTTTTTCTGCTTCGGCCAGGATGGACTCGTGACTTCTTACCTGGACAATTCGCCCCTGATGGAAGGTAAGGGCGCAGAAGGAGCAGGCACCAAAGCAGCCCCGGTTGGAGACCAGGCTGAATTTCACTTCTTCAATGGCAGGTACGCCTCCCAGCTTTTCGTAACTGGGGTGGTAAGTGCGGCAGTAGGGCAGGGCGTACACGGCGTCCATCTCTTCGGTGGTCAGCGGCTTCTGGGGCGGGTTCTGCACGACGAATTCCTTTCCGTAGGGTTCGGCCAGCCGCTTGGCGGTAAAGGGGTCACAGTTGCCGTACTGGGTTTTGAAGGACTGGGCGTAGGCACGCTTGTCCTTTTGGATGGTCTCGTAGCTGGGCAGTACAATGGTGGGAAGGCTTTCGTCCAGCTCTTTGGTCTTGAATACGGTGCCGTCAATGTAAGTAATGTCTTTTACATCCATTCCGGCATTCAGAGCGTCCGCAATTTCCACAATGCTCTTTTCACCCATGCCGTACATAAGCAAGTCTGCCTGGGAATCCAGCAGGATCGAGCGCTTCATACCGTCTGACCAGTAATCGTAGTGCCCCAGACGGCGCAGGCTGGCCTCGATGCCGCCGATCAAAATGGGGGTATCCTTGTAGGTCTGGCGGATCAGGTTGCAGTAACATACGGTAGCGTAGTCCGGGCGTTTGCCCATAATTCCGCCGGGAGTAAAAGAATCTGTTTTGCGCTTGTGGCGTGTGACGGAATAGTGGTTTACCATGGAGTCCATGTTGCCGCCGCTGACCAAAAATCCAAGCCGGGGAGGGCCGAAAACATCGATGGATTTGGGATTCTTCCAGTCCGGCTGGGAAATGATGCCAACGCTGTAGCCGTGGCTTTCCAAAATCCGGCTGATGATGGCATGGCCGAAGGAGGGGTGATCCACGTAGGCGTCACCAATTACATATACAAAGTCCGGCTGCAGGATGCCCTGGCCTTCCATTTCTTCCTTGGTTATAGGCAAAAATTCCATGTGTTCCTCCGTTCGTTCTGCATGCCTTGAACCTTTGCTATGAGCTTATCGTAGATTCTTGCCTGCATCCATGGTTCTGTCACTTTATTTGCGATTTGTTCCACCGGGAACCAGCCGATGGCACTGTTTTCGTCGGGCTTTATGCGAACCGGCTCTTTTGGGTCTGCTTCCAGCAGATAGGTAACATTCAGGTGCAGATGGCTGGGTACATATTGTCCGTGTTTTTCGTGGCCGTCCACGGTCAGTGTTTCCAGGGAAAATATACCGGGGGATACCAGCTGAATGTGTTCCAGTCCGCTTTCTTCCCGGGTTTCCCGCAGGGCAACCCCGAGCAGATCTTTTTCGCCGTCAGCGTGTCCACCCATCCAGGCCCAGGAATTATAGATTTTATGATAAATCAGAAGTACCTGCTGCCGATCCGGGCTGACCACCCAGCTGGAAGCACTGAAATGCGCGGAAAGATTATCCCGGGTGTAAATATCCGGGCAGCTGAGCAGGCGCAGAAACTGCGCTCTGTCCGCTTCCTCCTGGGCGTTCCAGGGGGTGTAGCTCTCCAGCTCCTTGCGCAGTTCCATATCAGTGCTTGCCTACCTTTTCCTTGGTGCCGTCCGGACGGAGAATATAGGTGTTTTCCAGCTGGCCGACCAGATTGGCTTTTACGGAGTCAATGTAGATTCGGCGAAGCTTGTCCCGTTCGGCCAGCTCCTCCGGAGTCAGACCCTGGGCTTTGTTCTTGTGTGCCAGTTCGTTGATTCTGGCGATTACGTCATCCATTTTCATATAGCAATCCTCATACATATTTCTGGATCGTGATGCCGATCCTGTCTTTTTTTGTTTTGTTGCCGATTTGAGCCAGCCGGATTTTTCCCAAACCTCTTACAGAGATTTTCTGCCCCTGGGCAATGAGCTTATCCGGTTTTTCACAGGGAAGGCCGTCAATTGCCGCTTTTCCGCTGCGGATATAGTCGCAGGCCAGGCTCCGGCCTATGCGAAAGCCGGAGGAAATGATGCAGTCCAGTCGCAGGGAGGAGCATGTGTCCCGGATTTCCTGAAAAGCAGGCTCCGGAAGTGTAATTTCTTTAAGAGAAACCTGAGACAGATGCAGGTGCGTGCGCCCGGCGGAAACCAGATTGTCCAGAATATAGGGAGTCATTTCCTGGGTGGCAAAGAAAACGCACCGTCCCTTTTCCACAAGAATGTCCCCAATGGTTTCCCGGCTGATTCCTGCGCCCATCAGAGCGCCAAGCATATCCCGGTGTGTCAGCATGTCAGCACTGAAAAACTGTCCTTCCAGGCAGGCCAATGGGCTGCTGTCTTCCGTCAGTGCGGAGGGTTCCAGATAATCCGGAAGGAATACAAGCATCTTCCGCTCTGCGTCTTCATACCCGCCAAAGGCATATAGTCCCGGAACATTTCCGAAAAGGTAACCAGCCATTTCCCGCTCCCTGGGGGAGAGAAAGCCTGTCTGCGCCGGGATGTTTTTTCGGATACCTGCATAAATCTTGTCCCAAAGTTTGGCAAGCAGAAGCCGATCTTCCGGTGTCTTTGCTATTTTGTCAATATTTGCCCTGTCCAAATGTTCACCTGCGTTTCCATATCCCTTTGCATGGGACAAAATAAACCATTTTCATTATACTATATCATGCCTGCTTTTTCAATGTTTTTTGAAATCCATGCCGGGAAAATTTAACCCTTTTCGAAAACGGTTTTCTCCGAAACATATATCGTTGTTGCCAAATGAGCAAAAAAGATGCCTGAATTGACACAATCGCATCCATTCGGGTATCTGTTATGGCATTGATTGCGCCTTTTAATACAATGCGACATCCGTCGGCATATTCCGAATAAAGACGCATTATTTCCGGTTTCCGCTGTTGCGCTTGGGGATAAATAGTGCTATATTATATGCAGTATAAATCGCAGAAAGGGTGCGTGAATATGTTGGATT
>CAZCRO010000055.1:0-16137 GCA_964501115.1 uncultured Oscillospiraceae bacterium | reverse complement strand
GGGTATACACGATTTCCAATCGTGCGCGCTCGGCCAGCTACGCGACTTCTCCATGTCGGCGTTTCTCGCTTCGTTGCTGTCTCACAGGCAGCTTCAATATATTACAACAAGAACGCTGATTTGTCAACCCCTTTTTTGAAAAAAGTTAAAATATTTTTTCGGGGGCAAACTTGCCGGTTTCCATACCCATGTTTCGGCGCTGCGGGAGGTTTCTTCGCTGATATACCGGGCGTAGGGCAGCTGCACTTGGAAGCCGCAGGTGCGGTGCAGCTGCTGGGAGGGAAGATTCTTTTTGTGGATGTGAGAGTAGAGGGGAAGATCACTTTCTTCCGCCACAGTGGCCTGGACGGCCTGCAGCAGGGATTTTCCAAAGCCCCGGCCCCGCCGGAGAGGATGGGTTTCCAATGCTGTGATCAGCAATCCATCCTGATACGGCTCCAGCCGCAGGGCGCTTAAATATTGGTTCTCTTCCAGCCAGATGCAGCAGGAGGCGCCGGGCTGGGAAAAAAACACCTGGCGCAGGTAGTCGGCAGAGTCTGCTTCTGCCAGAAGCAGCTGCCGTTCCGGCGTTTCCATAGGATATTCCCGGGCACCTGCTTTGCGATGGCTCTCTTCGTAGAGAGCCATCAGCTTGGTGTCATCCAACTGGCGCATTTCCCGGGCAATATACAGCATTACAGAGTCTCTCCCAGGATGGACTTTGTCGCATAGGCATTCAGATGCATGTCCGCTGTGTTACCGGCCAGATACTCATAGTAAGCCTGAGCGCCAATCATGGCACCGTTGTCGCCGCAGAGTTTTAAAGGCGGCATATAGACAGTAGCACCCTGCTTCTGCGCCATGGCCAGAATATCCCGGCGAATCCGGGAATTGGCGGCAACACCACCGGCTACAGCGATTTTTTTATAACCGGTTTGCTGGATTGCCAACTCCATTCTGGGAACCAGCGTATCAGATACGGCGGCAGAGAAGGCGGCGCACAGGCTGGGAATATCCAGCTCTTCACCGACTTGTTCGGCATGGTGGATCAGGTTCAGCGCAGCGGTTTTCAGGCCGGAGAAGCTCATGTTGTAGGGATTCTCTCCGGGCTTGCTCCGGGGCAGGGTATACTTGTGTTCGTCACCCAGGGCAGCCATCTTGTCTAGGGCAGCTCCGCCGGGATAGGGCATCCCCAGTACCCGGGCTACCTTATCAAAGCACTCTCCGGCAGCATCGTCCAGGGAGGTGCCGAGAATTTCCATCTGGGTATAGTCTTTGACTTCTACGATCATGGTGTGGCCGCCGGAAACGACCAGGCACAGGAATGGAGGTTCCAGTTCCGGATAGGCCAGGTAATTTGCGGCAATGTGGCCACGGATATGGTGGACGGGAATCAGGGGCTTATTCAGCGCATAGGCGGCAGCCTTGGCAAAATTCACCCCGACCAGAACCGCCCCGATCAAACCGGGGGCATAGGTGACGGCAACGGCATCAATATCCTGGCGTGTCATACCGGTTTGAGCCAGCGCCTGGTCTGCCAGACCGTAAATTGCCTCGATATGCTTCCGGGAGGCAATCTCAGGCACTACGCCGCCGTAGAGCCGGTGCAGATCCACCTGGGAAGCGATGCAGTCCGTCAGTACCTGACGGCCGTCCTTCACGATGGCAACAGCGGTCTCATCACAGGAGGATTCTACTGCCAGTATGTTCATAGTGACCACTCCTTTTTCAGAATCAGGGCATCTTCCCTGGGGTTGCGGTAATAGTTCTTGCGGATCCCAATCTGGGAGAAGCCCTGTTTTTCATACAGGGAGACTGCGGGGGTATTGGAAGCACGTACTTCCAGGGTCAGGCTGTGATTTCCCTGTGCTTTCAGCTGCGCAACCAGGGAATCAATCAGCATTTGCGCAATGCCATGGCGGCGATAGGCGGGTGCGACGGCGATATTCATCATGTCCGTTTCCCCCAATACGCTCTGGGAGCCGACATAGCCGCACAGAGTATCTTCATCCATGGCAACCAGCCAGAGTGCCAGCGTGTTATCCAGTTCGGAAGCAATGCTGTTTTCGCTCCAGGGGTCAGAGAAGCAAAGTGTTTCCAGCCCGGCAATGGCTGCCACATGGGCAGCGGTCATAGGTTCTATTGTGATCATTTTGCTTCGTACCAGCTCTTTCCATAGTGTGCTTCCGCAGTCAGGGGTACATGCAAGGTGGCGATGGATTCCATTTCCCGGCTTACAAGCTGGGAAACCTCCTGGGCAATCTCTTCCGGACATTCTACGATCAGTTCGTCGTGCACCTGAAGGAGCAGCTCTGCCTGGGGATAATTCTGGTGAAGTGCCTGTTCCACCCGGATCATGGCCAGTTTGATAAGGTCTGCGGCGGTGCCCTGGATGGGGGTATTCAGGGCGATGCGCTCGGCACCCTGGCGGACATTGAAGTTGCTGCTTTTCAGTTCCGGGATATAGCGTCTGCGGCCGAACATGGTTTCCGTGTATCCCTGCTCCCGGGCGGACTGCACAATGTTTTTCATATACGCCCGCACACCCTGGTAGTTGGCCAGGTAGCTGTCAATATAGTCCCGGGCCTCGTATCGGCTTACGCCAATGTCCTCAGCCAGAGAGAATTCCGAAATGCCGTACACAATGCCGAAGTTTACCGCTTTGGCATGGCGGCGCTGCAGGGGAGTAACCTGCTCCATAGGTACGCCAAATACCTGGGAGGCGGTAGCTGTGTGGACATCCAGCCCGCTGATGAAGGCGGACTGCATGTTCTTGTCATCGGCAATGTGGGCCAGCACCCGCAGCTCAATTTGGCTGTAGTCTGCGTCCACCAGCACGCAGCCGGGCTTGGGCACGAACATCTTTCGAATTTCCGCCCCCAGATCTGTCCGCACGGGGATATTTTGCAGGTTGGGCTCTGTGGAACTCAGCCGCCCGGTGGCGGTAACCAGGTTCTGGAAGGTGGTGTGGATGCGCCCGTCTGACTGTACCTGCTTCATTAGCCCCTCGGCATAGGTGGAGTTCAGCTTGGTCAGCATCCGGTAGTCCATGATCGCGGGGATGATGGGGTGCTTGTCCTTCAGCTTTTCCAGTACATCGGCGTTGGTAGAGTAGCCTGTTTTGGTTTTTTTCACCGGAGGCAGTGCCAGCTTTTCAAACAGCAGCTCTCCCAGCTGCTTGGTGGAATTGATATTGAAAGGCGCATCGGCATAGCCGTAAATCAATGCTTCGCAGTCCGCAATCCGTGCTTTGAGCATGGTGCCGAATTGCTCCAGCTGCAACCGGTCAATGGCAATGCCCCGCTGCTCCATGTTGAAAAGGACGGTACAAAGAGGAAGCTCAATCTGCTGATAAAGCTGGGTCATGCCCTTGTCTTCCAGCTCCTGGGTAAGCACCGGTACCAGATTCCACATGGCCTGGGCGCAGGCGGCAGCGTCTGTATCATCTGCGGAAAGACCAAGGAAATTGGTTGCAAGCTTGCTTATGGGATAATCAGACTGGGAGGGATTCAGATCATAGGCGGCCAATGCCGTATCAAAGCCGATATGCTCCCAGTGCAGTCCCAGCTCCCGGAGCTGGTGCATGGTAGTTTTGGCATCGTGAAGGATCAGAAATTCGCATTTGGGAAGACCGGGCAACATCTGTACTTCCAGAGGGGTGAGACAGCACAGGCCATGCTCCCAGGCCAGTGCCATGGTACCGTCCGGGGTCAGGTAGAGAGCGCAGCGCTCCATTTCCTGGGGGAGGGTATCTGCTTTAGGCAGCTGCACCAAAGAAGCGCTGGGGGCAGGGGAGTCCAGGCTCACGGAGCGCAGACCATACCGGTCGATCAGGCGGATGAATTCCAGCTTTTGGAACAGAGCGTACAGCTCCGGTTTGTTTGCCTCCCGCTTGAGTGCGTCCTCCGGGGCAAAATCAATGGGTGCCTCCGGAATGATGGTGGCCAGTTCGTAGGAAAGATAGGCGTTGTCCTTGTCGGCAATCAGCTTCTCCCGGAGTTTGGGGCGAATGGAGGCATCGTCAATATGTTCATAGACACCGTCCAGAGTGCCGAATTTGTACAAAAGATCCTTGGCTGTTTTGGGGCCTACACCGGCGACACCGGGGATATTGTCCGAGGAATCTCCCATAAGCGCTTTCAGGTCGATCAGTCGTTTCGGCTCGAAGCCATACTCCTCCTGGAAAAGCTCCTGGGTGTAGAGCGTGGCGGTGGTTTGGCCGGGCTTGGAGATGACCAGTTTTACATGCACATGCTCATCGATCAGCTGCAGACTGTCCCGGTCTCCGGTAACGATTACGCATTCCCACTGGTTATTGGAGCAGATTTTGCCCACGGTGCCAATTACATCGTCCGCCTCCCAGCCCTGGCAGGCGTAGATGGGGATGTTCATAGCGGTGAGCACCTGCTTCATAATCGGCATTTGCTGAGCCAGCTCTTCCGGCATTCCGTGCCGGTTGGCCTTATAGCCTTCGTACCGGTTGTGGCGGAAGGTAGGGCCGTGAAGGTCAAAGGCAACGCATACCGCATCCGGCTGCTCTTCCTTCTCCATCCGCTCCAGAATATTCAGAAAGCCATAAATGGCATGGGTGTAAAGCCCCTCCCGATTGGTCAGGGGCTTTACACCAAAATAAGCGCGGTTGATGACACTGTTGCCATCCAGGATCATTAATTTCATATTTTTCTCCACTTGGTACCCTGGGGGGTATCGGTGATCTCTACACCCATTTCCTTCAGCTGATCCCGGATCCGGTCAGCTTCGGCAAAGTTCTTTTCCTTTTTGGCGGCGGTACGGGCGGCTACGAGGGCGTCAATTTCCGGGTCAGCATTGGCAAGTTCCTCTTCCCGGCGCTTGGCCTTTGCAGCCTGGGCTGCAGAGATCAGATTCAGGGACAGTACCTGGTCAAAGTCTGCCAGAGCGTACAGCTTGGTGGCATCGTTTACCTTAGCCTTGAGTACGTCATAAACGGCGGTTACGGCCAGGGAGGTGTTCAGGTCTCCGTTCAGTGCCCCCAGGAACCGCTCCTTCAGCTTTTCAAATCCGGCCATGTCAATTTCTCCCTGCTCTTCCAGGGTGGAAATTTTGGCAATCAGCTTTTCGTAAGCACCGGCGGCGTTATCCAGGTTTTCCCAGCTGAATACCAGATTCCGGCGGTAGTGGCTCTGCAGGCAGAAGTAGCGGTAAGCCATGGGGTCGTATCCCTTTTCCTGCAGGAGGGAAACGGTGAGGAATTCTCCTTTGGATTTACTCATCTTTCCGTCGTTGGTGTTCAGGTGGTGTACGTGGAACCAGTAGTTGCACCACTTGTGCCCCAGATAGCTTTCGGACTGAGCAATCTCATTGGTATGGTGAGGGAAGGCATTGTCGATGCCGCCTGCGTGAATATCCAGATCCTCTCCCAGATGTTTCATGGAGATGCAGGAGCATTCAATGTGCCAGCCGGGGTAGCCCACGCCCCAGGGGGATTCCCATTTCAGTGCCTGGTCTTCGAATTTGCTCTTGGTAAACCAGAGAACGAAGTCGTTCTTGTTTCGTTTGTTGGTGTCCTCTTCCACGCCTTCCCGTACACCAACAGCCAGGTCTTCCTCGTCGTGGTCATTGAACACATAGTATTTTTCCAGAGTGGAAGTATCGAAGTACACGTTGCCGCCGGCAATGTATGCGCTTCCCTTTTCCAGCAGCGTGGAAACCATGTGGATATATTCATCGATGCAGTTGGTGGCGGGTTCTACCACATCGGGATGCTTGATGTTCAGCTTGTCGCAGTCGGCAAAGAAAGCATCCGTGTAGTATTTTGCGATTTCCATAACGGTTTTATGCTCCCGGGCAGCACCTTTGAGCATCTTATCTTCTCCGGTATCGGCATCAGAGGACAGGTGGCCGACATCGGTGATGTTCATAACCCGCTTTACGGGATAGCCCATATAGCGCAGCGCCTTTTCCAGCACATCTTCCATAATATAGGTGCGCAGGTTACCGATATGAGCATAGTGGTAAACAGTAGGGCCACAGGTATACATCTTTACCAGGTTGGGGTCGTTGGGGGTAAAGAGCTCTTTTTTGTGGGATACGGAATTGTAAAGGTACATAGTTTTTTCCTCCTAAAATGTTCGCTTGGCGGAAAGAAAGCAAATAAAAAAGCCTCCTATACCGCCTGGGCAGTACAAGAGGCGGCGAAAACCGCGGTTCCACTCTCATTTGTCACTTTTGTTTACTTGTTTGCTCCCGGGCGCACCTTCCCGCCGCTGTCCTGTTCCGGCTTGCAGCCTCTGGCCGGAACTCTCTGAGAAGAAAGCATAGGCGGTACTCTTCCCGTTCATCGCAAGAATTATGGTGTTATTTTACCATCTTTCCATAAGTCTTGTCAAGCTTTCCAGGGAAAATATCCGGGCAAGAAGAAAAAGAGAACCGGTTTCCGGCATCTTTATACACAGGTGATTTGTCAAAACGGTAAAACCCGCGGTTCGAAGCAAAAACTTCGTGAAAAAGATCTGGTTGGACGGGGGAAAATGTAAAGAACTTGGAAACAATTCACAAAAATGGAGCCATTTGGTTTATTAAAAAAATCTTATCCTATTGACAATTCCCCGGCTGACAAGGTATAATGACAATGAGAAAAACAAGAAAGGGAGGTAACATTATGAATTACCCCTTCAGCGTGAAGCAAGTTATCAGATTTACCGCTGCCGTTGTCCTGGTTGCAACCATGTTCACCGGCTGTTTCAAGAAGGAGGATGCCCCGGATACACAGCCTTCCACAGGCGGGCTGAACCTGGTGGATACCCAGCCTGCTTCCTCCGAGCAGGAGCAGGATACAACACCTACCGAGGAGTCCACTCCTGCAACCACTGAGGCACAGAAGAAGGAAAATGTGGCCATTGTCAAGGAGACTGTTGGCGTGCGTGCTTCGCCCAGCAAGGAGAGCAATGTTCTCAGCCAGCTGGATGCCGGAGACGAGGTGGAAGTCAATCGTGTGGAGCCCAATGGCGGCAGCAGCTGGGCATACATTCCCCTGAGAGGCTGGGTGGATGTGCAGTACCTGGATATGACCAATGTGACCATTGGAAATGCCAGCAGCACTCCCGCCGCAACGACTCCCGCGGCTACTGCGCCTACATCCGCTGCCACTACGGCAACTACGGCCAATACCGGCAACAATAACACCACCGGAAACACCGCAAACAATACCACCACAGCCAACGGCAAAAAGGGTGTGGTTACCGCCAAGGAACTGAACATCCGGGAAAGCGGCAGCACTACGGCCAATGCGGTTGGGCAGTATACCTATGGTGCCCGCATTACCATTCTGGAAACCAGCAATGGCTGGGGCCGTACCGACAAGGGCTGGGTCAGCCTGACTTACGTTTACCAGGACGGCACCACCGGCACCAATACCGCAAAGGGTCTGGTTACCGGTACGACTCTGAATGTCCGTTCCGGCCCGGGTACCGAGTACGATGCAGTGGCAACCTATGGCAACCTGACCCGGGTGAATATCCTGGAGCAGATCACCGTGGGCAAGACTACCTGGGGATGCACGAAGGACGGCTGGATCTCTCTGGACTATGTTTATGTTGATGGCACCAGTGGCGACGGCGCCGGTACCGGCACCGTAACCGGTGACAAGGTTAATATTCGCTCCGGCCCGGGTACCAAGTATGACGCGGTGGCATCCGTGAGTGCGGGAGATGAAATTGAAATTTACGCCCAGTTCACCATCGGCGACGATGTTTGGGGCTGCACCGACAAGGGCTGGATCTCCATGGACTACGTGGGAATCGGCTAATATCTCTGAGAATCTGCCCCCGGCCAATTGGCCGGGGGTGTCTTTGTATGGTGTCAGAGGAAAAGCAAGGCGTTTTCCCGGGAGAATGTCCTGAAAAAGAAATGGAAAAAGTTGTAAAATTTTCCTCTGTGTGCTATGATAGAAAAAACAGGAGGTGGAAATATGCGTGGTCGTTGGTTGTGGCTGCTGCTGGCGATGGTTTTGCTGCTTACGCCGGTTCAGGCAGAGGAAGCAGAAGAGGAGAACGTGGTGGAGATATTCACCGTGGAGGATCTTCTGGCGATGCAAGATCAGACGGAAGGATATTATATCCTTATGAAGGATTTGGACTTGGCGGGAGAGACATGGTTTTGTCCGTCATTTTCCGGAACCTTTGACGGCAATGGACACAGCCTGCTGAATGTATCGGTTTCCGCCACCACGGAAAAAACCGAAAAAATATACGATACCTATCAAAAAAGCTACGATGCATGCTTTTCCGGATTTTTTGGCATGCTGGAAAATGCTACGGTACGGGATTTGCACCTGGTAAACTTCCGCGCCCTTGTGGAAACGGATCGTCCCTGCATGCTGGGCGGTATTGCCGGCTATGGACAAAACAGCCGGATTTTGGGATGCACCGTGACAGGGCAGCTGGAATTGCGGGCGAGCAACGGCATGTATGGTGTGGCCGGTCTGCTTGGCTATGGTGTAGCCTCTGTGGAAGATTGCCGGGCGGATGTTCACCTGATTAGTGCGGATACAGACCCGGAAACATACGCAGAGCAGTTCCTGGGGGGTGTTTTTGCTGCGGGATTTATCAGTGTGGAAAACTGTCAGGTAAATCTGCGGGGCTATATCTCTGAGCACGGCTATGTACACAGCGGTGGCGTTGCGGGCATGCTGATGCAATACCCCATTGGTATGGATACGGTTGCCTACATAGAGCACAATCAGGTGGATGGCGAAGTTTCTTTCTTTGCCCACAGCCCCAACCGCCGCAGCTTTTGCCAGGCTGTGATTGGGGAAAAGGTGAAGAATATGAACTATAACTTCGGCGTACAGGACAATACCCAGAATCTTGTGTTCAGCCAGGTCAGCTCCTATGAGCAGGAACTTCGTCCAGAGATGTGTCAGGAGCCGGACTATGTGGAGACATACCAGCCGTCCCAGTGCCAGAGTTTTGGCTATACTGTCTACACCTGCAAAACCTGCGGCTATAGCTACCGGGATGCCTATACCCTGCCAAGCCACAGCGTCAGTACCTGGCAGGTGGTAGAGCCTGCCACAACGACCCACCCGGGAGAGAGCAGGGGGGAATGCGATGTGTGCGGTGCTATTCAAACCCGCACAGATCCGGTTCTGGAAGAGTTGCCTACCCAGCCACAGCCGGAGAGTGTACCCACCCAGCCCACGGAGCCGGAGACAGTACAGCTCACGGAAGAAGCGCCCAAAGTGCCGCTTCTGGATAATACATGGCTGCGATGGCTTCTTGGCATTCTGGGAGGTATAGGGCTGCTGATGCTGCTGTACGTACTCACAGAGCCGAAGGGAAAACATTTGAGAAAAAAATAAAGAACGAAGAAGAGCCCCTCTTGTGAAAGGCGGTTTCCGGCGGGATAGGCCGGGAGCGCCTCACAGGAGGGGCTTTTTTATCATGCTTGTACAACGTCAATCACAGTCAGCCGATTCCCCTCCACCGTGAACCGGATGTCCTTTCCGGCAAAGGGAAGGCCGTATACTCTGCCGGGAGTTCTCTGGTAAGAGGGGCGGGGGTCGTGGCTTAATACGCCCAGGGCGGCCTGGCGCTTGTCCTGGGGCAATTGATCCAGCAGGGCAGGGGGAAAGTCTACTTCCAGGAGGAAGTCGCCTACCCGGTCGGTGAAGCCGCCGCTGGCATCCGGATGGCTGTCGGAATAGGGAATATAGGGCTTTATGTCGAAAATAGGGGTGCCGTCCATCAGGTCAGCACCGCCCACGATCAGTACATCCCCGTATTCTTTGCTGTGCCTTACTTCCAGCAGCTTTACACAGGAAAGCGCCAGATTGTTGGGGCGGAAAGGGGAGCGGGTAGCGAATACACCCATGCGGGTGTTGCCTCCCAGCCGGGGCGGGCGCACCGTGGGGGACCAACCCTGGCGGACTGCCTGGCTGAACTGCCAGATCAGCCACAGGTGGCTGTATTCTTCTATTCCCCGCAGGGCATCCGGATTCCGGAATTCCGGCTCAAATACGATCATGGAAGTCAGCTCTTCCACCAGCCCGGCCTGTCTGGGAATGCCAAACTTGCTGGGAAAATCGGAGTGCATCCGGGCAACGATTTGTATGGTCACATCCTGCATTTCAGGCGCTCCTTCCCCGGAAGCAATAGGTCACGGCGAACAGGAAAGTAAGCAGCAGGCTGATGGCGGCACCGGCAGAGCAGCCGAAGTAATACGAGACGCACAGTCCTCCAATGCCTGAAGCCAGAGCAAACACAATGGCGTACAGATGATACTGCTTCTGGTTCCGCGCGATATTTCGGGAGGCGGCACCTGGCAGAACCAGCAGAGAATTCAGAATCATCAGCCCCATGCTGGAGATGGACAGTGTGACAACCACGGCAATGGCAACTGTGAACAGCGCCTGGCTGAGATCCACCGGGATGCCCCGGGAAGAGGCCAGCTGGGGATGTACGGCAGTCAGCGTAAGGCGGTTGGCATAGAGCACCCAGAAAACCACAACGGCCAGCAGAACAATGGCCAGAATCCCGATTTCTCCGGGGGTGATGGAGAGTACATCTCCAATCAGATATTTGTTGTACTTGGTGAAGCTGCCGCCGCCAAAGGTGGCGACCAGAATGCCCAGAGCCACGGCGGCGCTGGAAAACACACCGATCAGGGTGTCGGAAGCGTGGTTGCTGCCCCGGCGAATGTAGGAAAACAGCAGGGCAAAGGCTACGCTGAATATCACCGCTGCCCAGGTGGGTGCTGCAAGGCCGCAGATAGAGCCAATGGCAATGCCTGTAAAAGCAGAGTGCCCCAGGGCATCAGAGAAGAAGCTCATATGCCCCGTGACGATCATGGTGGAAAGAATACCGAACAGGGGTGCCATCAGCAAAAGCGCCAGCAGGGCATTTTTCATAAAGTCCCATTGGAGCATTTCCAGGGGTAGCAGGGAGCAAATGCTGTACCAGAGGTTCATAGTGCCCCTCCTTTCATATGGAAGCAGCTGCGGAAGGCATCGCCGGAAAGTACAGCCTCCGGGGTGCCTTTGTCCCGGATGGTGCCATCGATCAGCAGAACCTGGTCGGCATACCGGGGCAGCATGGAGAAATTGTGGGTGGTCATGAGAATGGACAGGTCGTAGGTCCTCCGGATTTCATCCAGCATATCCATCAGGGTGGTCATACCCTCTACATCCACGCCGGAAAGAGGTTCATCCAGAATCAGAATATTGGGCATGGGCTCCAGGGCAAGGGCAAGCAGTACCCGTTGCAGCTCGCCGCCGGACAGAGTACCCACCCGCTTGTCGATCAAATCTTTTCCGTGTACCCGGTCCAGACAGTCCAGAATGGTGGCACGCATGGCTTTGGAAATACCCAGGAAAGCCGGGCGCTTGCTCATACAGCAGGCAAACAGATCCGCAACGGTAATGGGTTCGCCGGGGTCGAAGCTGGGGCTCTGAGGCACATAGCCGATGCGGGGCTTGTGGCTGCGCTGTCCGGGTTCCGAGAAGGCGATCACACCGGAATATTCCCGCTGCCCCAGAATGGCCTTTAAAAAGGTGGATTTGCCTGCCCCGTTGGGGCCGATAAGAGCGACCATCTCGCCGCAGTGAACATGCAGATTCATATCGGTGAGAATGTTGGCTCCGGCGATTTTTACGCTCAGATTTTCCACCCGAAGGCAGCAGCTGTGCCCACAGTTGCCGCCGTAGTGTATTTCGTTCATCCCATTGCCTCCTGTATGGTATCAATGTTGTGGTACATAGCGGTGAAATAGCTGTCTGCCGCCATTGCCATGTCCAGGGTGTATACCTTGGCGCCGGTTTCTGCGGCGATGATTTGGGCGGCAGAGGAGCTGCCGTTGGTTTCAATGAAAACAGCGGGCAGCGCATGGGCTTCTACCAGCCGGATGAGCTCAATCAGATCCTTGGCAGAAGCCTCGCTTCCGGATTCTTCTTCTACCGCAGCCAGAATCTCCAGGTCAAATGCCTGGGCGAAATAAGAAAATCCATCGTGGAAGGTAATCAGTTCACGGCAGGCCAGATTTTTAAGGTTTGCTTCCCCGTAGGTTTGCAGCGCCTCCAGCCGGGCCAGGAGAGAATCCAGATTGTTTTGGAAGGTATCGCTGTACTGGGGATACAGCTCGCACAGCCCGGCGCAGATGTTTTTCGACATGGTCATGGCGTGCTTGGGAGAGAGCCAGATGTGGGGGTCCTGCTCGTGATGATGGCCATGGTCGTCGTGGTCATCGGAGGCGCTGTGCGCTTCGTGGTCGTGATGGTCGTGGGCTTCATCCGGGCAAATCAGCTCAATGCCTTGGGAGGCATCGATGGGATCGGCTCCGTCCAGAATGTCTTCCATAAATTCTTCCAGTCCGGCACCGGAAAGGACAATGGTTTGCGCGGCTTCCGCAGTTTTTACCTGGGCTACATTCAGGGTATAATCGTGGAGGCAGGAGACAGACTGGGTAATCAGCTGCCCAACCTCCAGAGGTGTATCCTGGCACAGCAGGGAGGTGAATTCATATACCGGCAATGTGGTAGCGGCGATTTGTGTGGTTTGAGCCTGGGGTTGGCAGCCGCACAGCAAAAGTGCCAGAGCCAAAACCAGAGGGATTGTTTTCTTCATGGCAACACCCGTTTTTCTTTGAAGATTCTATATATTAAAGATAACATGTCTGTCAAGCTTTTTCCTGAAAAGGGCATGGAAAAACCCTGCACTCCGGCAGGGTTTCATGTGCGTAATTACTGCTTTTCGCTCCAGGCATTTACCTTGGTCTTTGCCAGGCGCAGGATGTCCTCGGTGGGGTAGGGAGAAGCCTCACCACCGGAAACGTACAGGAAGTACAGGCCACTGGGGGTCTGGAACAGGCATTCCTCATAGCCGGCGGGATCACCGATGGTACCGTATGTATGCTTCTGGATAAAGGTGGCAGTTTCGGTATCGTATTCCTTCTTGCAGATGATCTTTTTCATAGCACAAGCCTCCTTTCATGGGCGCATTACTTGCTATATTATACACGGAAAAATTCGGAAGGCAAGGACAAAATGCGTCGAAACCGGAACAAATCATAAAAATTGGAGAAAACAAAGAGAAAACCGGGGCGGCAAAACGGTTACTTTCAGCAAATTGCACAAACAAAAAGAAGGCAACTATGTATTTGTGGCGGAAAAGAATTGCCCCATTCCGGAAAACAAGGGAAAATGTCTTGTTTTTTTACGTTCCGGAATACAAAGCCCCTCCCAGTCGACCTTACAATTAAGTTTTCTTTAATGTGTTCCCACCTTTATAGACAAATCTGCGTTTGCGCGGTATACTTGCCGTAAGGAGGTGCTGCATAATGAAAAAAGTCATATTAAGTACAGGCTTGGTTGTTTTGCTCCTGGCCGGAGCGATGCTTCTTTTCGGCAGAAATCGGGATGTTACCATAGAACCCTGGACATCGGAGCTGTATTCGGATACCTACATTCGCGGCGCAATCAATGCGGCGAAGGGAAAAGTGGGTGGCCTTGGTGATGACCGGACACTTCTGGCACTGCGCTATGCCGGGGATGAAAAGAGCACGAGAGAATCGGAATACTATGGGCAAAAGGACGCAATTGCGCTGTATTGTGATTTCTGTGTATCGCCCGGTCACAAGGGGTCTTTCAACCCGGGATCTACCTATAGAAACTGGATGCTGCTGATGGAAAAAAACGCCCTGGGTGTCTGGACAGTGGTGGAGCAGGGCTATGCTTAATGGGCAATTTCTGCCTATGCTGGCAAAGAACAGGCGGTATCTTCGGAAAAATTTTGGAATATATTGATAAAAATACGCTTTCCCTCTTGTAAAATTCCCGGCTTTGGCGTATACTTAGCATATATTTTTAGCAAGAGAGAGGGTTATTCCAATGGAATTGATTTCCGTAAGAGAGCTGTTTAAAAACACAGCTGCCTATGCGGGCAAAGAAGTGACGGTTGGCGGCTGGGTTCGCTCTATCCGTGCCAGCAAGCAGTTTGGCTTTATCGTCCTGAACGACGGCACGTATTTTACCCCCGTACAGGTGGTTTATCACGATACGATGGAGAATTTCCAGGAAATCTCCAAGACCAACGTGGGCGCTGCGCTGATCGTTAAGGGTGAGGTGTTGCTGACCCCCGATGCCAAGCAGCCCTTCGAGATTCAGGCTACCGAGGTTACGGTGGAAGGTGCTTCCGCAGGAGACTATCCCATGCAGAAGAAGCGCCACAGCGTGGAGTTCCTGCGTACCATGCCTCATCTGCGTCCCCGCACCAATATGTTCCAGGCGGTATTTCGTGTGCGCAGCCTGGCAGCCTATGCCATCCACCAGTTCTTCCAGGAGCGGGATTTCGTGTATGTCCATACACCCCTGATTACCGGTTCAGACTGCGAAGGTGCCGGTGAAATGTTCCAGGTAACCACCCTGGATCTGAACAACATTCCCAAGACTGAGGATGGAAAGGTGGATTTCAGCCAGGATTTCTTTGGCAAGCCCACAAACCTGACGGTTTCCGGCCAGCTCAATGGCGAAACCTATGCCATGGCTTTTAAGAATATCTATACCTTTGGCCCCACTTTCCGGGCAGAAAACTCCAATACCACCCGCCATGCCGCGGAGTTCTGGATGATTGAGCCGGAAATTGCCTTTGCTGACCTGGGCGATGATATGCGTCTGGCAGAGGATATGATCAAGTACATCATTTCCTATGTGCTGGAACACGCGCCGGAAGAAATGAACTTCTTCAATTCCTTTGTGGACAAGGGGCTGCTGGATCGGCTGAACCATGTGCTGAATTCCGAGTTCGGCCATATCACCTATACCGAGGCCATTGAGGTTCTGGAAAAGCACAACAGTGAGTTTGAGTATCCTGTCCATTGGGGCAGCGATTTGCAGACGGAGCATGAGCGCTTCCTTACCGAGCAGATCTTCAAGCGTCCGGTGTTCGTTACCGATTATCCCAAGGAGATCAAGGCTTTCTATATGAAGCTCAATCCCGATGGGAAGACCGTTGCGGCTATGGACTGCCTGGTGCCCGGAATCGGCGAGATCATCGGCGGTAGCCAGCGTGAGGATAACTACGACATTCTCAAGTCCCGTATCGAGGAACTGGGCATGCGTGCCGAGGACTATGGCTTCTACATGGATCTGCGCAAGTATGGCTCTGCCCGCCATGCCGGATTTGGCCTGGGCTTTGAGCGTTGCGTCATGTATCTGACCGGCATTTCCAACATCCGGGATGCCATTCCCTTCCCCAGAACTGTGGGCAACTGCGAACTGTAAGAATATGTTTTTAAAGGGTGCTGCAAGGTGTTTGCTTTGCGGCACCCTTTTTCGCGGCGTTTCCGTACCCCGCCGCCCAATTTGCCATGCAGTTATATATTCTGGGAATTTAACAAAACACAAACATTTCTCAAAAATCTTCCAAACAACTATGGGGTATCATTCAGCCATCAAGAAAAACAAAAGGAGAAAACATATATGGGGTCTGTTGCTTCCAGCCTGGAAAAGGTGGAAAAGGCTGTGACCGGCGGCTACAAGAAAATTGAAAACGGGTTTGTTGGCGGCTATAAGCGCATGGAGGGCTGGTTCGTAGAAACCTTCCGGAGTATCTGCGACTGGTGGATTCGTTTGCTGTTTGCAAAAACCGGAGAAACCGTAGAGGAAGCCAAAAACCGGCTTTCCGAAAAGTAAAAAATTTTTGAAAGAAGGATATTACAATGCAGAATAACGATCAGCAATATTTGGTTCAGAAGATCCGTACCCAGTATACGGAAAAGACATACACTCAGTTGGATGCGCTGAAGGCGCTGGACAAAAAGGTAAAGGCTCCCGCCAATTGGTTTGCTTACAGCTTTGGCACCCTGGCAGCCCTGATTATGGGCAGCGGCATGAGTCTTGTTATGACGGATATTGGCCAGATTGTGGGGCTGCAGGCACCTATGGTTCCCGGTATTGTCATCGGTTGTGTGGGTATGGCAATGGCACTGGTGAATTACCCCATCTATAAGGCAATCCGTGCCGCACGGCAGAAGAAGTATGCCGGCCAGATTATTGCCATGAGTGATCAGCTCCTGGGCAAGTGAGTCAAAAGCATATCGGCAGGCTGTCGGTTTTCGCGGCGGCCTGCCGATTTTTGGTTGCCTTTAGGCTTAATATAAACCCCTGGTTCTACCAGGGGTGGGAAA
>CAZCRO010000054.1:0-16538 GCA_964501115.1 uncultured Oscillospiraceae bacterium | reverse complement strand
TTTTGAGGTTGGTTGATGTGGTTTTCCTTTTCGGCGCATTTTGCAACACGCCCTTCTTGCCCGACCGAGAGTGACTTTTTTAATTCTGCTTCTCTTCCCGGGGATTTTTATTGGCTTTCTTTTTCTTTCTTTTTTTCAGCAGCTTATAGATGCCAAAGCCTGCCAGAGCGCCTGCTGCCAGGTAGGGGAGGTCGATGAGCAGCCAGCATGCCAAATCCAGGATGCCGGTGCCCAGATTTTTCAGGCTGGTCAAGAATCCTGTGGCGATTTTTTCCAGACGGGTCTGCTCCTCCACAGGGGTGTACTGGGTGACCTGGGAGATGCTCAGATATACCGTGGCGTAGTCCACCTGGTTGTCCAGCACCCGCATTTGGGAGGTATAGCTTTCCAACTGGGAGCGCACTTCTGTAAGGCGGGTTTCAATTTCCAGCAGGTCAGACATACTTTCCGCCTGCGCCAGCAGTTCCAGAAGCCGGGTCTGCTCTGTTTCCAGGGCAGTGATCCGCCCCTGGGTATCCACATACTGCAATGTCACATCTTCTGTAGACTGGGAAGAAGACACCAGATTGGTATGGCTGCTTACCTGTTCCGTAAAGGTTTCCAGACCGTCCACGGGGATTCGCAGTGTCAGGATTGCCCTGCGGTAGCGACTGCCGGAATAGGCACTGCCGTTGTGAATATTCTGCTCCTGCATGTAGCCCTGTGCCTTTTCCAGCGCTTCCTGCAGTGCCTCCAGAGCCACGTCCAGGTTCTCCGTCTCAGCGCTCAAATCCATTGTGATGACAAACTTCCGGTTCTCCGGCAGCGCAATGCTTTCCGTTCCTGCCGCAACGTTTGCAGCCGCATCCGCCGCCCAGATTTCCTCCACAGCGGCACTTTCCAGACCCATTGTGGTTTTAGATGCTGCTCCGCAGCCGGTAAGCAACAGCACACATAGCAGAAGAAGCAAGATCTTCCTTATACCTGTACCCATAAACGTTCCTCCTTTTTGTTGTGTCACCAACAGCATACCACATTTCAGAATTTCCCGCAATGCGTGCAGGCCAAATTTAAGAAAATCTTCAAAAGCGACATTTGTCACCTTGCACGGAATAATGCTTGCATTCGGGCATGATTTTCGGTATAATGAAACAAGAAATAGATTGGGAGGCTTTCGGCATGGCGAAGCTATACTTCAAATACGGCGCAATGGGTTCCAGCAAGACTGCCCAGGCGCTGATCACCAAATACAATTACGAAGAGAATGACCTGCGGGTGTGGCTGCTCAAGCCCAGCGCGGATGTGCGGGACGGAGAAAAAATGGTTTCCAGCCGTATCGGTCTGAATTCCGAAGCAGACATTCTCTATCCGGATACCAACGCCTATACCCTCTTTCTGGAAACCCGGCAGGGTGCCTGCGATGTGATCATTGTGGACGAATGCCAGTTTCTCTCCGTGGAACAAATCGATCAGCTGCGGCAGATCGTGGACGACTGCAACATTCCCGTGATGTGTTTCGGCCTGCGCACGGATTTTCAGACCCATCTGTTTCCCGGCAGCCTGCGGCTGATGGAGATTGCCGATACCATCCAGGAGATCAAAACCATCTGTGACTGCGGTGCCAAAGCCACGGTAAACGCCCGTATCGACGGCAACGGCCATATCGTTACTCAGGGTGCTCAGGTGGTGCTGGGCGGTAACGACAGCTACATTGCCATGTGCCACAAGTGCTATATCCGGGGCATTAAAGAACACAAGGTCATTCGGCTTCACGGCCAGAATTCCTGATATATTTTATTACAAAAGGAGTGTATTCCCATGGAAATAACTGAAATTCTCGCAAAATGCGACCATACCCTGCTGGCGCAGACTGCCACCTGGGCAGATATTCAGGCCATTTGCGACAACGGCATGAAATACCATACCGCTTCCGTCTGCATTCCCGCCAGCTTTGTAAAGCAGGCCAAGGAGTATGTCGGCGACAAGCTGGCCATCTGCACCGTCATCGGCTTTCCCAACGGCTACGCCACCACCGCTTCCAAGTGCTTCATGGCCACCGATGCCGTAGACAACGGTGCGGATGAAGTGGACATGGTCATCAATATCGGCTGGGCCAAGGAAGGCATGTTCGATGCCATCCGGGATGAAATTGCCGCCATCAAGGCTGCATGCAAGGGCAAGCTGCTGAAGGTTATCATTGAGACCTGTCTGCTGACAGACGAGGAAAAGATTGCTCTGTGCAAAGCCGTGTCCGATTCCGGCGCTGACTACATCAAAACTTCCACCGGCTTCTCCACTGCCGGCGCCACCTTCCACGATGTGGAGCTGTTCGCCAAGCATGTGGCTCCTCACGTAAAGATCAAGGCCGCAGGCGGTATTTCCAGCCTGGCCGACGCAGAGGAGTTCATCCGTCTTGGCGCTTCCCGTCTGGGTACCTCCCGGGTGGTCAAGCTGGCCAAGGCCATGGAGAAAAATGAAACCGCTGCCAACGACGGCAGCTACTAAGCAAGGAGGTTTTCTGTATGCTCACCACTCCTACCCCTCATATTTCCGCCGCTCCCGGGGATTTCGCCAAGACCGTGCTCATGCCGGGTGACCCCCTGCGCAGCAAATTCATTGCAGAGAACTTCCTGGAAAACCCCGTCCTTGTGAACAATGTTCGGGGCGTACAGGGCTACACCGGTACCTACAAAGGCGTGAAGGTTTCCGTCATGGCCTCCGGTATGGGCATGCCCGCCATCGGCATTTACAGCCACGAACTGTTCAACGGCTACGGCGTGGAGAACATCATCCGTGTTGGCTCCGCCGGTGCCATCCAGGAGAACATCCACCTGTACGACCTGGTTATTGCCCAGGGTGCCTGCACCGATTCCAACTGGGCCAAGCAGTACCATCTGCCCGGCACTTTCGCCCCCATCGCCAGCTGGGAGTTGCTGGAGGTCGCTGTGAACGCCGCCAAGGAGAACGGTGCCCGCTACCACGTAGGCAATGTGAACTCTTCCGATGCCTTCTACGGTGATCACGTTCTGGTGCCCGAAGGACTGGACAGCCTTTACGGTCTGAAGAAGATGGGCGTTATGGCTCTGGAAATGGAAGCCGCCGCCCTGTATATGAACGCCGCCCGGTACGGCAAGCGTGGTCTGTGCATCTGCACCATCTCTGACCATGTGCTCACCGGTGAAGAAACCACATCGGAACAGCGGCAGAACTCCTTCACCACCATGATGAAGGTGGCGCTGGATGTTGCCGTTGCTATGGAGAACAAGTAATATGAAACGTGTATTTTTGATTGTACTGGATTCCTGCGGCATCGGCCAGATGCCGGATGCCCCCAGCTTCGGTGATGTGGGGGTAAATACCCTGCGCGCTTGCGCAACCTCTTCCAAATTCTCTGTGCCCACCATGCTTAAAGCCGGCCTGGGCAACATTGACGGCATAGACTACCTCCCCAAGGAGTCCGCCCCCAATGGTTGCGTTGCCCGTCTGACCGAAGCCTCCATGGGCAAGGACACCACCATCGGCCACTGGGAAATTTCCGGTGTGGTCTCTCCCAACCCTCTGCCCACCTACCCCGAAGGCTTCCCCCAGGATGTTCTGGATGCCTTCTCCCAGGCCACCGGCCGAGGCGTACTGTGCAACAAGCCCTACTCCGGCACCGATGTCATCCGTGACTTCGGTCAGGAGCAGCTGGATACCGGAAAGTGGATCGTCTACACCTCTGCCGACTCCGTGTTCCAGGTAGCCGCCCATGAGGAATTCATCCCTCTGGAAGAGCTGTATGATGCCTGCCACAAGGCCAGAAACATTCTCCAGGGCAAGCACGGCGTCGGTCGTGTCATCGCCCGTCCCTTCGTCGGCAACAGCAAGGACGGCTTCACCAGAACCTCCAACCGTCACGACTACTCCCTGGAACCCCCGGCAAAAACCATGCTGGAAGCCGTAAAGGAAGCCGGTCTGGACAGCCTGGCCGTGGGTAAGATCTATGACATCTTCGCCGGAAAAGGCACCACGGATCACGTATACAATAAGAGCAATGCCGATGGCATGGCGCACACGGTGGAATATGCCGCCCGGGACTTCCATGGCCTGTGCTTCGTAAATCTGGTGGACTTTGACATGCAGTTCGGTCACCGCCGGGATATTGACGGCTACGCCAATGCCCTGACAGAGTTCGACACCTGGCTGGGTGAATTTGTAAAGACTCTGGGCGACGAAGACGTGGTTATGATTACTGCTGACCATGGCTGTGACCCGGCTTACACCGCCACCACCGACCATACCAGAGAGTATGTGCCCTTCATTGCCATTGGCAAGGGCATCCGTCCCGGCAATCTGGGCACCCGCGCCAGCTTTGCAGACATTGCCGCCACCGTGACGGAACTGCTGGATGTTCCCTTTGAGACCCCGGGCAAGAGCTTCGCCAAGGAGCTGCTGGGAAACTGATATGGAAGCACAAGAATTGAGCCGCCTGGCCATTGCGGCCATGGACAGAGCCTATGCCCCCTACTCCGGTTATCGGGTTGGTGCAGCACTACTGTGTGCGGATGGGCAGGTATACCAGGGCTGCAACATTGAAAACGGCTCCTATGGTGCCACGAACTGCGCCGAGCGCACCGCATTCTTCCGGGCAGTATTCGATGGCCACCGGGATTTTACCGCCATTGCCATTTGCGGCGGCAAGGATGGCGTTATCACCGGCTTCTTCCCCCCCTGCGGCATTTGCCGCCAGGTCATGCGGGAATTCTGCCGGGATGACTTCAAAATCTACCTGGTGGGTGCCAACGGTGCCTGTGAAACACGTACCCTGGCCCAGATTCTGCCGGACAGTTTCTGTCCCCAGACTCATATGCAGGGATAAGGCAAACTGAATACGGGGCTGTCTCCGGCGAGACAGCCCCGTATATTATTGTTTATTGGATTCCCGGTAGCAGCTTTGTCACTTTACCGGTGAATCTTTTTTTCTGCCATGCCGACTCCTGCACGGTTCGAAGTCCCAGCAGCTCCTGCCACCACAGTTCCCTGTTCCAGCGGGTATGTAGCTTCCGGAACAGCCAGAAACCAATCACACCACCCAGAAAATTCATAATCACATCGTCCACATCTGCGCTTCTGCCAATGAAAAACTGTACGGTCTCTATCCCAAGCGTACTCATAAATACAATTGGCAGCGTCACCTTTGCCCGGCGGCATTTCCCAACTGCCAGAGGCAGCAGCAGTCCCAGTGGGACAAACATGGCAATATTCAGCACCAGCTGAGCAGCCATCACCCAGGGGCCGGCATCGTAGCACTCCGTAACCCAAATGAAGGGATGTAAATTCAGATGGTATGCTTCCGGCGTAAAATTCGGCACACCGAAGAAGAAAATTGTCAGATACAGCAGCGATACCACCGTAAGCGCCAGGGCGCACCTGGCCAAATGGTACAGCTTGCAATGCCGCCCAAAGCGGCCGTTGGCATAGGCCCCATAAGGAAGATAGGCCAGCACACACACCGCCGCCAGCACAGGCAGCACAGATGAATACACAGCATAATAGGACAGCATTCCGATCCCTCCTTTATTGGATGGGGATATTGTAACATAAATACCGGAATTAGTCCTTAACGTGAGTTTATTAAGAGTTTAACTTCGGATTAAGTTTTTCCCTCTCCACAGGTGAATTCACACATCGTTCACCGGTTTTTTAAGGAGGCTTTCAGCTATCGCCCGTATACTATTTCTATCATCATCCAAGAAAGGGGATACTTATGAAACGTACTGTCACACAGGAGGGCAAGCATGATTCGTGTTGAGCATCTGAGCAAATATTACGGCACCCATTTGGCCGTGGACGACATTTCCTTCCAGATTGACCAGGGGCACGTTTACGGCTTTCTGGGACCGAACGGCGCAGGAAAATCCACCACCATGAACATCATCACCGGCTGTCTCTCCGCCACCTCCGGCACTGTGTTGGTGGATGGCCACGATATTTTTGAAGAGCCAAATGCCGCCAAGCGGTGCATTGGCTATCTGCCGGAGCAACCACCGCTGTATATGGGAGAATCACCGGAAGAGTATCTGCACTTCGTCGGCCAGGCCAAGGGGCTGCGGGGAGAAGAGCTGCACTCCCAGGTGCGGGAGGTCATGGAGAAGACAGGTATCCGCCACGTTGCCGCCCAGCGGATCGGCAGTCTCTCCAAGGGATACCGCCAGCGGGTGGGCATCGCCCAGGCGCTGCTTGGCAATCCGAAAGTGATCATCCTGGACGAGCCGACTGTCGGCCTGGACCCTATCCAGATCATTGAAATCCGGGATCTGATCCAGGAGCTGGGTAAGACCCACACCGTTATTTTCAGCTCCCATATACTGTCCGAAGTGCAAACCATCTGCGACCGGATCCTTATGATCGCCCACGGGAAGCTGGTGGCTCTCGGCTCTGCCCAGGAACTTCAGCTTTCCGGTACCGGGGAGATTTTGCTCACCACGGATGCCGGTGAACAGCAGCTGCAGGAAATTCTTGCCCCCATCCCGCATATCACCGGCATCCAGGCTCAGTACCGGGAATATACCACCGCTCATATCCAAACCGATGCCCAGGACATGTATTCCATGTCCCGGGATATTTTCCTGGCCTTTGCGAAAACAGACCGGGTGATTCTGGAAATGAGCCTGAAGCGCAGCAGCCTGGAGGATGTATTCATCGAGCTGACGGAAGGTGGCAATAAGGAGGAGGCACAGATATGATTGCGGTATTCAAGCATGAATTGCGGCTGTATTTTCACAGTCTGACAGCCTATGTATTCGGTGCGTTCCTGCTGGCCTTTGTAGGCATCGGCGCTATGCTATATAACTTACAGGCAGCTGTAAGCAATTTTGAATTTGTACTCAGCTTTTCCAGCGTGGTATTTGTGGTGATTGTTCCCATTTTGACCATGCGGGTCATTGCCGAAGAACGGAGGCAGAAAACCGACCAGCTGCTGTATTCCCTGCCAATCTCCACCACCCAGGTGGTGCTGGGCAAATACCTGGCTCTGCTTACGGTTTATATTCTGCCACTGGGGATCATCAGCCTGTATCCCTTACTGTTCAGTCAATACGGAGATGTATACCTGCTCACCTCTTACGGCTCCCTGGCAACATTTTTCCTGATGGGCGGGGCACTGATCGCCCTGGGCATCTTTCTGTCCTCCCTGACGGACAATCAGGGCTTTGCCGCCGGACTGGGTATTGCGGCCATACTGCTGAACTATTTCAGCGTCAGCCTGTCGGAGTATCTCTCCACCACTGCCACCGGCTCTGCGGCAGCGCTGTCCGTCCTGGCCATCCTGTTTGGCATTTTGATCAGGCACATGACCGGAAACGAAAATCTGGCTTACGCTACCGGCCTGTGCCTGATGGCCGCCACCACCATCGGGTATCTGCTCAGTCCGGACAGCTTTGAAGGACTGCTGCCCGGCATTATGAGCAAGCTAAGCCTGTTCGAGCGGCTGGATGTATTCGTGAATGGAATTTTTGACATGACGGCAGTTTGCTACTACCTCAGCGTAGCAGTGTTTTTTCTGTTTCTGTCCGTCCAATCTCTGGAAAAACGGAGGTACAACTGATGAAATTGGCAAATTCCCGGCAGGCACTGAAAGGTGGTACCTATTCCCTGGCACTCACCGCCATTGTGCTGGCCCTGCTGATCGTGGTGAACCTGTTTGTCTCCACCCTGCCTGCCAGCTACACAAAGTTCGACATCAGCTCCTCCCAGCTCTACTCCATCACCAGCAATACCAAGGTAGTGGTAAACAACCTTACACAGGATGTGACCATCTATTGGGTGGTGCAGGCCGGCCAGGAAGATCGTGTGATTGAAAACCTGCTGAGCAAATATGATACCCTGTCGGAACACATTCAGGTAGTAAAGAAGAACCCGGATGTTTATCCCACCTTCACCCAGCAATACACCGATGAAACCGTGCCCAATAACTCCCTGATCGTCCAATCCGGGGAACGAAGCCGATATGTCAGCTATCAGGACATTTACGTAACGGAAAGCAACATGTACTCCTATTCCTATACAACCTCCTTCGACGGAGAAGGTGCCATCACCTCTGCCATTGATTACGTTGTCACCGAGGAGCTCCCCCAGCTCTATACCCTGGAAGGACACGGAGAGCCATCCCTTCCGGACACCTTTTCCGACGCAGTAGAGAAGGAAAATATGGAGTTGCAATCCCTGTCCCTGCTGACCGTGGACGAAATTCCCCAGGATGCCAGCTGTCTTCTCCTCTATGCCCCCCAGAGCGACCTTTCGGAAAAGGAAGCGGAGATGCTCATATCCTACACTGATGGTGGGGGAAAGCTGCTCGTTGTGGCCGGACCTGTCGAAGACACGGAAATGCCCAATCTGAACAGTATCCTTGCCCACTACGGCATAGAGGTAAACCAGGGCATTGTAATCGAAGCGGATCGGAACAGCTATGCCTTCGGTTATCCCTATATGCTGATGCCCGCCATGGAAAGCTCCCCCATCACGGATTCCCTCAATGCGCAGCGGTATTATCCCATTGTACCCATTGCCCAGGGACTGACCATTACCGGCAACACCGATGCCGAGGTTACCCCTCTGCTCACCACCTCCGACCAGTCCTTTAGCAAAGTTGCCGGCTTCCGGCTGGAAACTTATGAAAAAGAAGAAGGCGATTCGGAAGGTCCCTTTACCCTGGCTGTATCCATCGATACCCAGCACAGCGGCCAGCTGGTATGGTTCAGCGCCACCAACTTTCTGGATGACATGTACAATGCCTATTCTTCCGGTGCCAACGTAGACCTGGCAATGAACGCCCTGTCCTCCCTGGTGGGTGAACGGGAGGCCATTGCCATCCGGAGTAAATCTCTGAACTACAATTATCTGACCATCAGCAGTTCTACCTCCGCCACACTGAAAACGCTGATGATCGGCGTTTTCCCTCTTGCCTATCTGGGCATTGGCATCTGCGTCATTCTGAACAAAAGGAGGAAGCAAAATGAAACGGTATAAAAAGCTGGGACTTTTACTGGCAGTTCTGGCATTTGCCTGCACAGCCACCTTTGCCCTGAGCCACTATGAGCAGAAAAAGGAGGAAATTCAGACTTCCGATGCCGTTGTTCTTTCCCTGCCTGCCGGGGAGGTCACCGCACTTTCCTGGCAGGAGCAGAATGGTTCCGGACTTGCCTTCCACAAGGAGGGAGAAACCTGGAAGTACGATGAGGATGCCGCCTTCCCGGTAAATCAGGAAAAGATTCTAAACATTCTGTCTCATTTTGAAAATTTCGGTGTCACTTTCCAGATCTCCCAGGTGGAGGACTACGACCAGTACGGCCTGGATGCACCCCAGGCCACCATTCACCTGGATACCCGGGACGCAAGCTATGACTTTCGCCTGGGAGACTTCAGCAAAATGGATCAGCAGCGCTACGTAGACTTAGGCGACGGAAATGTATACCTGGTGCGGGAAGATCCACTGGACATTGTGGAAGAAGACCTCTCCGCCATGATTCAAAACGATGAGATTCCCCAGATTCAAACCATCACAGCCATTGAGCTGTCCGGTAGCCAGGAGGAAACCATCCGGTATATCCCGGATTCCGGCCTGTCCTACAGCGAAGAGGATGTGTATTTCACCCTGGATTCCCTTCCCCTGGACACACAGAAGGTGGATACCCTGCAAAACACCATACAGTCTCTGGATTTGAGCAGCTACGCCAGCTACAATGCCACCCCACAGGAGCTGGAGGACTGTGGGCTGGATACACCGGAACTGACCATCCAGCTAACCTACACACCCGAAGAAGACACCCAGGAGCAAGCCCTGCTTCTGCAGATTGGCCGTGACCCCCAGGCCCTTCAGGCGGCCGCCCAGGCAGAGGACGGGGAGGAAGTTGACATTCCGGCTTATATCCGCATTGGGGACTCTCAAATTCTCTACCACCTGTCCGACAGTGCCTACCAGACCCTGTCTGCCTCCGGCTACAATGACCTGCGGCACAAGGCACTGTTCTACGCCGACTTTTCCGATGTGACCCAAATGGACATCACCCTGGAGGGCACCACCCACACCCTGCTTGCCCGGCAGGAAGAAGACGGGGATGCCACCTGGCATTACCCTGAAAGCCCCCGGGAAGCCGACAGGGAAGAGGCAGCTGACACCCCTGAAGTGGATATTTCTGTCCTGAGGCAGGCGCTGTATGCGCTGGATATAGAAACCTTCACCCAGGAAGCCCTCACGGGTAAGGAAGAACTTCGTATGGTACTGTATCTGAATAACAGTGCCTTCCCCACCACAGAGTTGACTCTGTACCGCCTGGATGGCGTTAACTGCCAGGCTGAGCTGAATGGCACCCCCATCGGCCGCCTTCCCCGCAGCCAGGTTGTCACACTGATTGAATCCGTACAGGCCATCGTGCTGAGCTCGCAATAACCCAAACGCTCCGGTAGAGACCGTGCCCGGAAGGATACAAAAGCCGCCACAACAGTGCGCACTGTTGTGGCGGCTGGTTTTATGGGGATTTGCTCTGGAGCAGACCGCTTAGCGGACGTATTCAATCACGACGCAGCGGTTGGGTTCCACACCGGTGGAATGGGTTGTGATGTTCTCCATATCCTGCAGGGCGGCATGGATCACATGGCGCTCGTAGGCATTCATGGGCTCCAGCGTCGTGCGGCGGCGGGCTTTGAGTACCTGCTGAGCCTTCTTGCGGGCATAGCGGCGCAAGCTGTCCTCCCGCTTCTGACGATAGGACTCGGCATCCACGTTCACCCGGATGTGGCCTTCCACTTCCCGGTTCACTGCGTAGTTGGTCAGGTGCTGAATGGCATCCAGCGTATCTCCCCGGCGGCCAATCAGATAACCCAAATCCTCGCCCACCAGGTCTACCTGGTAGGTATTGCCGTTTTCCTTCCAGCAGTGGGGCACGGCCCTGGAATCCATATGTACCAGCAGACCCTGGATGAAGGACTCGATCTTCTGCTCTACAGAACCTTCTTCCGCAGGCGCATATTCCTTAGGAGCGACAGGTGCTCTGGGGGTCTCATTTCTGGGGCGGGGTGCTCTTTCCCGGTTACCACCACGGTTCTGGCGCTCGGGACGAGGAGCTCTGGGAGTCTCGGTCTTGGGTGCTTCCACCTTGGGAGCTTCCACCTCTGCCTTGGGCTCTTCCGGAGCCTTGGGAGTCTCCGCTGCCATAGGAGCTTCCGGAGCCTTAGGGGCAGGTGCAGCTGCCTTGGGCTTGCTCTTGCGGGATGCAGAGGACAGAGCCACCTTGGGAGCGGCTGGTACTTCGTCCGGTGCCTCATAAGTCACCTGTACCTTGGCGGGCTGGGCACCAAAGCCCAGGAAGCCACTCTTGGCCTGCTGCAGCACCTGAACGGAAACACTGTCCCGATCCAGTCCCAGCTGAGCCAGGGCGGATTCAATGGCCAGGTCGATGGTTTTTCCGGTGGTGATCAGAGTCTTTTCCATTTCTTATTCCTCCTTCGCACCATAGCGATTGGGATCATAGTTGCGTCCCTTGCAGTAGGGGCGCTCTGCAATGCCGGACATGGGAAGTGCCTTTTCTTCCTCTTCCACCAGCTTGCCCTTCTTTGCGGCGTACTCCTTTGCGGCAGCAGCCTTCTGGGCAGTCTCCTGCTCCCGCTGCTGCTTCTGCAGACGCTTCTTGCTGGTGTTCTGGGTGATACCGTCAGGATTCTCGGCACGGCGCTGGGCGCGAACCCGCTCCTTCTCTGCCTCGATCTTGTCCTGCTCCAGGCGGCGCTTCAGCCGCTCGGCATCCTCCGCGTCATAAATCTTGCGGTAGCGCTTGGTCAGCACCACATCTTCAATGGTACGAACCACACCGCTGATAAACCAGTACAGAGACAGTGCGCAGGGAACGGTGAAGCCGATCCACAGCATCATCAGGGGCATAGTCCACATCATTACCTTGTTGGTCTGTGCAGCCTGGGAATTCTCGGCGGTTTCCTTATCCTGGATGCCGTCTTCGTTGGTCACCAGGGAGTTGCTCATCTTCTGAGTGATCTGCATCTGCACCACCTGGTAACCGGCGGACAGCAGAGCCAGCAGCATGCTGCCGATATGTGCCCAGTTCCATGTCCAGGAGGCAGCAAAGATATTGAACTGGGGCACCGCGCCCAGGTCAATGCCCAGGAAAGCAAAGTTGATACCCTGCAGGGCAGTCTCGCCAATGGTGGGGATGCTGGCCTTGATGGCTTCGGCATACTGGGGGATATACTGGGCGGCGATCATCTGGTCGTAATAAGCATTGTTGGTAAAAATATCGGGATTGATGCCCTTGATCACTTCAATGATCTGGTTGGCGACATCCAGATTCTCATGGAGCATGTACACAATGGGCTGGCGCACAACGGTGTACAGAGGCAACAGGATCAGCAGGGGCACAAAGCTCCACAGGCAGCCGCCGCCCATGGAAACGCCCTCTTCCCGGTACAGCTCCTGCATGGCCTGGTTCTGGCGGTTGGGGTCATCCGCATAGCGGCGCTGAATGTCCTGCAGCTGAGGGGTCAGCCGGGACATCTTCATCATGCTCTTCTTGGATTTGGCGGTCATGGGCAGCAGCACCAGCTGCACCACAACAGAGAAAAGGATCAGGGCAAAACCATAGTTGCCCGTCAGCTTATAAAAAGCCTCCATCAGGTAGCCGAAAGGCACCTGGATAATGTCTACAAGGTTAAATGAAAGCAGCATAGGACTTTCCTCCTTAGTGATTGGGAAACCCGGGGTTTCCCTTACGGTACAGGGTCGTACACGTCCCTGTGGGAAAAGGGGTGGCAGCGGCTCAGACGCTTGATGGCAAGCCAGCCGCCTTTCAGCGCTCCGTATTTGGAGATTGCCTCAAAGGCATAGGCGGAGCAGGTGGGCCGGTAACGGCACCGGGCGGGAAAACAGGGGGAGATGTACTTCTGGTAAAACCGGATCATGCAAAGCAGCAGCTTTTTCATAGACTTTCCTCTTGAGGCACCAGGATTCCCGCTCGTTCTGCCTGGCGCAGATAACTGGCCATGAGATCCTGGAAGGGTGCCTCCACCGCTTTGGTTCGGGCTACCACCACAATGTCATACCCCGGCAAGAACCTTGCCTCGTTCAGACGATACACCTCCCGCAAACGTCTGCGGGTGCGGTTGCGCACGACGGCATGGCCCAGCTTTTTGCTTACGGTGATGCCTACCCGGTTTCTCTGCGTCCGGTTTTTCCGGGCGTAAAGCACTAGATACCCATCTCCAAAGCCCCGGGTGCGATACAGGCGCTGGAATATGTGGTTGAGCTTCAAGCTGGCTGAAAACTTCATGGAATGCCTCTCCTGTCTTACTAAAAAGGGAGCGGGGCGAATGTTTCATTCACCCCGCTGTAGCTCCCGTTTCGCTTATGAGCGTTTCTTATTGCTGTGTTCCACACAAGCTGCTCATCAGGCGGACAGAACCTTGCGGCCTCTTGCACGGCGGCGGGCCAGGACCTTACGGCCATTGGCGGTAGCCATTCTCTGGCGGAAACCGTGAACCTTGGAACGGTGACGACGGCTGGGCTGATAGGTACGCTTCATTCGGGATACACCTCCTGTATTAAAATATCATATGCTCGACAGCCGGATTTCCCGGCCGCAGCAACGCACAGTTATGCTGACTTCCATAGTCATGCCTGACCATTATAACCGAAAATCGGGCACAGGTCAACAGTTATTTCGAATTTTTTTAGGGGCTGTTCTTCCTGAACAGCCCCTAAAGCCTTTTTATCCGTTGCGAACGCCCATAAACAGGCTTTCCACATAGCGGGAGATTTCCTCCGGCAGGAAGGAGAAATCCTTCCCGTGGGCAAGCACTTCCTGAGCCGGGTAGACCACATCGCTTTCGGCCAGGTAAGCTTCCATATGCTCCTTCGCCTGGCTGACAGGAGAGCCATAGCAAATATAGTCCATATTGGCGCCGGAAATATCCGGGCGGCACACGAAATTGATAAATTCCTCTGCCGCCTCCTTCTGCGTAGCGCAGGTGGGAATGCACATAGCATCCGTGAACAGGTTGAATCCCTGCTCCTGTGGCAGATAGAAAGCAAGATTCTCATTTTCCTGCATCATCATCATGCAGTCGCCGGCATAGTAAGGCGCAATCCAGGCCACTTCGTTCTGCATCAGGTCGTACACCTGATCCATGACATACTGCTGCAAAAGGGGCTTCTGCTCCTTCAGTTTGTCGGCACAGGCCTGAAGCTCAGCACGGTCAGTGGTGTTCACATCGTAACCAAGCAGGAACTGAGCAATGCCAAAGGCATCCCGGGAGTTATCAAACATGAGGATCTTGTCCTCATACTTCTCATTCCACAGCACTTCCCAACCGGTGACATCCGCCTCGTCCACATACTTGGTATTGTACAGAATTCCTACGGTGCCCCAGGTATAGGGAACGGTATACTTGTTTTCCGGGTCAAAGCCAGGGTTCCTGAACGTATCGTCCACATAGGAGAAGTTGGGAATATTGCTGTAATCCAGCTCAAGAAGCATATCTTCGTCGATCATCCGGGCAATCATGTAGTCAGAAGGGATGATTACATCCACGGTAATGCCACCGTTTTTCAGCTTGGTATACAGCGTCTCATTGGAATCATAGGTAGAGTAGTTCACCTTAATGTCCGGGTGCTCCTCCATAAACGCGGCAATGATGTCCAGGGTTCCATCGCTGCCATCAGCAATGTTCTGCCCCCAGTTGTACACATTCAGTGTAACGCTCTGGGTACGTCTGCCGCCTACCAGGAAGAACATGCCTACCAGCAGTACCAGCACCGTGGCCACAGCCGCCACACGCTTCAAAACACGCATACTCCGGCTGTCAGATACCGCACTGCGCTTGCTCTTCTTGGTCTTGTCCGCCCGCAGCTGCAGCAGGTTCATGGTGAGCATCAGAATGAAGATCAGGCCGAACAGCAGGGTGAACATGGCGTAAATCTTGGGTTGAATGGGCTTTTTCGTTTCAGAATAGATTTTCACCGGAAGGGTGACAAAATCCGAGCCTGTAACAAAATAGCTGATTACAAAATCATCCAGGCTCATGGTGAAGGCCATGATGCCGCCGGCCAGAATGCCGGGCATGATTTCGTGAATGGTCACCTTGAAGAACGCCTGGGTGGGGGTGCAGCCCAAATCCATCGCCGCATCCTTCAGGGACTTGTCCATCTGCTGGAACCGGGGCATAACATTCAGGATCACATAGGGCAGCCCAAAGGTCACGTGGGCAATGAGAAGCGTCCAGAAATTCAGGGATTCCTTCATGCCCAACAGGCCGCTTCCCACAAAGGTAAACAGCAGCGACAGGCTGACACCGGTGACAATATCCGGGTTGGTCATGGGAATATTGGTCAGGGTAAGAACCGCCTTGCGCATTTTGGGCTTCAGGTTGGTGATGCCCACTGCGGCAAAGGTACCAAACACCACGCACACCAGGCTGGACAGGATGGAAATCAGCAGAGAGTTCCCCAGCAATCCCAGCAGCGTCCGGTCTTCAAACAGTTCCACATACCGTCCCAGGGTGAACCCTTCGAAGTGGGTAACGTCCTTGCCGGTATTGAAAGAGGCCACTATCAGCACCGCCATAGGCAGGTACAGGAAGATGAACATCAGAATCGTCAGGAGTTTGTTTGCCTTTTTCATACAATCACATCCTCCTCACCGCCGAACCGGTTCATAATACCGGTGCATACAAATACCAGCAGCATCAGCACCAGGCTTAGGGCTGCACCCAGATTGGGGTTCTGGGCGGTTTTGAACAGACGCTCGATGGCATCACCGATCATCATGGTATCGGTATTGCCCAGCTTCTGGGAGATATAGAATGTGGATACTGCCGGAACAAACACCATCGTAATACCGGAAAGAATGCCGGGGGTGGACAGGGGCAGCGTCACCCGGGCAAATACCTGGGTGGGAGTGCAGCCCAGATCCTCTGCCGCCTCGATCAGGCGGCCATCGATCTTCACTATGGTGGCATACAGGGGCAGAACCATATAGGGCAGATAGTTGTACACCATACCCAGTATCACCGCCCCGGGAGTACGAATCAGCTGCACTCTGCCCAGCCCCAATGCGGCCAGCAGATTATTGATGATGCCGGTGTCCTGAAGCAGACCCACCAGCGCCAGGGTGCGCAGCAAAAAGCTCATGCACATCGGCAGCATCACCAGCATATACAACAGTTTCTGGGCAACCGGTCCCCGATGGGCGATGTAATAGGCCATCGGATAACCCAGCAGCAGACAAATGAAGGAGGAAATCAGGCTGTACAGCACAGACTGCCCCAAAACTGGCATATACAGCTTCAGTCCCCGGATATTTTCCAGAGAGAAGGCGCCGGTAGCCGGATCCGTCAGGGCATAGTAGCCCACAACCCCCAGCGGGATCAGGGTGAACATCACCATCCACAGAATGTATGGGGTGCTCAGAAGCAGAGACTTAGTCTTCTTCATTCTCGGCATCCTCCGTCAGCTCGTCGTACTCGGCAGAGTAGGAGCTGTAGTCGCCAAACATACCGGAGTACTCACTCTTGTGCAT
>CAZCRO010000053.1:0-17068 GCA_964501115.1 uncultured Oscillospiraceae bacterium | reverse complement strand
ACACCGGTTATTATAACGGCGGTACCTATACCTACACCAAAAAGCTGACCGTTCCTGAAGAATGGGAGGGACAGCGTGTGCTTTTATGATTTGACGGTGTCATGGGTAGCACGCAGGTGATAGTCAATGGACACATGGCAGGAATACGGAGGGTATTGCCACTATATACAACAGCAAGCTTTTGGCCGTTGTTCGCGCAGGCACCTCCCCCGGAAAAGCCACTTTCCATGTTTCCTCTCAGGACTTTGGCGAAGCAGCTTTGGAACTTTATATTGGAGGACAACTATGAAGTATTATTGTAATCCCATAAACTACAATTACAAATACCAATTCAATAAGCAACCGGACGGACGGATCACTGTCTCCCGGGAAGGTGCTGACCCCTCTATGGTCTGCTTTCATGGGAAGTATCTGCTCTTCCCCTCCATGACCTGCGGCTTCCTGTACAGCGACGATCTGGTAAACTGGGATTTCCATGCCACGCCTGTGCTACCCGGATATGACTACGCCCCGGATGTCCGTGTGGTTGGGGATCAGCTTTACTTCTGCGCTTCCAATCACGACCATGGTGTGCATTATCGTACAACCGACCCATTCTCTGACAGCTGGGAGAAAATAGAGGGTGGAATGCCCTTCTGGGATCCCAATCTGTTTTGCGATGACGACGGACGGCTGTACTTCTACTGGGGCAGTTCCACCACGGAACCTCTGTACGGTGTTGAGTTGGACCGGAATACCCTGAAGCCTATAGGCGAGAAAGTCTCTCTGGTCTGGGGCAACCCTGATACCAAGGGCTTTGAGCGTACCGGCGAAAGCCACATCCCAGAGCGCAGCAAGGAAGAACAGGCTATGATCCTTGCCCATCTGGACAAGCAGTCCATGCCAGAGTCTATGAAAAAAGCCGCCATCGCCTTCATCACCGGCGCACCCTATATCGAAGGTGCATGGATGACCAAGCATGACGAAAAATATTATTTGCAATATGGAGCCTCTGGCTCCAGGTTCAATGTGTATGGGGATGCTGTTTATGTCAGCGACAAACCTTTGGGGCCCTTTACAATGGCTCAAAATAATCCTTTTTCCTACAAACCCGGCGGCTTCTTCCCCGGCGCGGGACATGGCTCTACCATGGATGATCTTCATGGAAACACTTGGCATATTGCCACAGGCCGCATCTGTGTCAATCACAACTTTGAGCGCCGCATCGGCATCTATCCTGCAGGCTGGGATAAGGATGGAGAAATGTTCTGCAATCAGCGCTTTGGCGACTGGCCCATTGCAGTATCCGGTGAAAAGCAGGATCCCTGGAAGATGCCCCAATGGATGCTCCTAAGCTACGGCAGGCCTGCAAAGGCATCCTCTGCAAGTAAGCCCGCTTCTAATGTTACTGACGAAGATATCCGCAGCTACTGGCTGGCAGAGAGCAATGCGCCGGGGGAATGGGTAGAAATTGATCTAGAAAAAGCCTATGACATTCGAGCCATTCAAATCAACTTCGCAGATAGTGGTATGGAAGTTTCTCTTCCCGAAGGCGCTCAGTTGCTGGGCGCGCTGGAACAGCAACGCTGGATCGATGAAGTCCACCAGCCTACCCGGTGGCTACTGGAAGGCAGCATGGACGCAGAAACTTACTTCACCATTGAAGATAAGCGCAATGTGGATACCGATTTTCCCCACGATTTTATCGTCTGTGAAAACGACGTTCACGCGCGATTCATTCGGCTGACTGTGGAATCCCTGCCCTATGGTCAGGCTGCTTGTGTTTCCGGGCTTCGTGTATTTGGACTCGGCCACTGCGAAGCTCCCGCAATAGCAGAGAATTTGCAGGTAACCTTAATCAGTGATATCGATATACAGGTCAGTTGGGAAGGAAATGCTACGGGTTATAATGTCCTCTGGGGATACAAGCCGGAGAAGCTTTACCACTGCTGTCAGGTGTTTACCAATTTTGCAAGCATAGGTGGTCTCATAAAAGGTCAGAGTGTCTATATTCGTGTTGACAGCTTCAATGATTCCGGTATTACCGAAAGCAAAGCAATAAAGGTATAAGAAGCCCTCCTATCACCAGATAATCGCGTGATAGGAGGTTTTTTTCGTCCCTGTTTCAGGGCTTCCTAGTTAATTTGCTTACAGATCGAATCAATCCATGCCAGCACATCGCCGGGGTAGTCAGCTTCGCTGTGGGGCTGGTCCCAGGCGAGAGCATAGTCCACGGTACCGCAGTCTGCGTTCTGAAGTTTCAGCGCAAGCGTCATGGAAATGCTCAGAGATGTGTCGGCATCGCTGGCTCCCACGCGGATACGGTAGTGCTTTGCTTGTGTGCTTTTTTCCTCCGTACCGATAAAAGACAGCGGATTCAACATGCGCACACGCTCCACAAGAGCCGCATCATCTGCAACAACTGCGTAAGCTTCATAATACTTTGCATACTCAGCAGGATAGGCATCCTTCAGTTCGGCAATGGCATCAGCAAGATCCGCAACATAGTGCACGTAGTCCTGCTCAGGAGTACCGAATGCCTGATTTTCGCCGCTGTCCATATCCAGCTTATCGAATGAGGTGCAGGGCTTCATTCTCCGGCGGTGATTCAGCACATAGGTATCCAGATCGGAGATGGTGGCCTTTTCACCATCCCAGGCCAGCCAGGGTTTGGCAGAACCGGGAACATCGATGAACTTCGGCTTCATATCGAAAAAAGGCATTCCCTCGGGAGGACGAGAAACCAAATCCCCCAGGCTGGGCGGTGCGGAGGGCTTGCCACCCATGGAAGGAAGCTGCATGCCGGGACCTGTGTGGTGCATACCGGGGTCACGGTGAGGCTTGGGGCCATCCATAGGAGCAGGGGCCTTCGCCATGTAGTTGCCGGAAAGATAATCGGTAGCACTGTACGTTTCGGGCAGCTTGCCTGCTTCCAGCCGGGTCAGATAGTCGGTGGCGGAATTGTTCAGCCGCTCCATCAAATAGTCATAGGCAGTGCCGCTTCTGCCGTCCTCCTTCAGTACAAGCAGTGCCCCGGTTTCGGGATGGCGAAGCTGCAAGGAATTGAAATATTCCACGTAGCGTTTCGCCAAAACGGCAGACAGTGCATCCTTGAAGGGAGTCATTATCTCGGCGGGGCCTGCGGGAGAGTCTTCGCACTCCTTATCAGCCCGGAACATCCACTCATAGGCAAGATCGGCATGTTCCAGATCCACGATGGGACAATAAATTTGGGCAGCGAAAATGGCGTCGCTTTCCTCCATGAACGCGCCGTTGGCTTCCAGATAAGGCAGAAAGTTTTCGTTATCGCCGGTGACAGCCAGCAGGCTACTCATGGCACCGCCTGCGCTCCAGCCCACACTGATAATCCGGTCCCAGTCTCCGGGTAGAACCTCCCGGTTGTGGCGCAGAAAACGGATAGCGGTTTTCAGGTCCACCAATGCGCAGGGGCCCTTGATCAGGCGACCGTTTTCATCACGGGATTCCCGGCCACGGCAGCCGACAGTCACATAGACCAGGCCGTGATCCAGATATTGCTGGGCATAGCACCGGGGACCATCCAGCCACACATGGGGCATCTGCATATAGCCTGCAGAATTGTTTTCAAATACAACAGGAACTTTCTTTGCTTCTTCACGAAACGTTCCGTCTGCATTCATCAAATGCTTGGGAACAAAAATGCTCAGCCGCTGGAACTTGGGAGTAGTTGCTGCGTGGGTATAGAGAATATCCTCCAGCATATAGCAGCCATGCTTTTCATCCAGAACCCACTGGTCCCGGCATTCACATAGCTCCATCGTCTTGTTCAAAACAGGAATCTCAAACATAATTCTCTCCTTATCCAATCAAAGGCAGCAGCCAGGTGACCCAGGCATAGCTGATGGGCATTACCAACACCATCGCTGGGATCATATCTGCTACCGGGAATGGCTTCAGCTTCATCATCCGCAGGCCGGTAGCCACCAGAATGAATCCACCGCAGGCTTTAAAATCCGCGATCATCGTATCCGTTGTCATCGGCACAATCTCCTTTGCCAGTGCAAACAGCACCAGCAGAATTACACCCTGCGGAGCGCCAATGAATATGGTAGCCTTGCCCAGCTGGCAGGCAAAGATCATGGCAGTGAAGAAATCCAGCACAGCCTTGGCAATCAAAACACTGTGATTGCCGGTCATACCTGCATCCAGAGCGCCATAAATTCCGGTGCCGCTGGCACAGAACAGGACAACAGCCGTCAGCATAAGGTCATTTGTCTCCTGGTCGGCACCCCGCATAACTTTGTCCAGCACCTTGCCGGATACTCTCTGAATGGCACCGCCGATTTTCAGGGCAAGGCCAATCAGCGTACCCAAAATCATGGAAAACACCACCGCGGGCATATTCTTCATCAGCACGACAGCACTGATGCCCATACACATAGCGCAAAGGCCAAAGATGGTATTCATCTGGTTCTTGAGATTGTCAGACATCTTGCTGCCAACGATGCTGCCAGTCAGACCGCCAAAGACAACGGACAGTACATCCACAATTACGCCAATAGGCATTCTCTTCACCTCACAATCTAGTATCCGGCAGACCGCAGAAGGCATCCACGGGGCTGACACCCTTGAACTCGCTTTTGCCCATCAACTTTTCAATAGCCAGACGGATGGTAGTCCGGGTTGCGGTGTAGGCATTCACATAGGTCCGGATCATGGGAACATCCTGAAGATTGTATGGGCTTGCCAGAGATACAAACACCGACACTTCTTCATTGATAAACCGGGGCATATCCAGTGCGTGCTTGGGGCACCAGCCTACACGCACGACGGTTTGGTTACTGGCCTGTTCGTAGTTTGCCATGTAGAGGGTTAGTCGGTCAGCAGGCAGATTTGAAGAGCCGTGGAGGTCATCGGCAAAGGGTTCGTAAATTTCTACCTTGAAGCCGTTGGCTTCTAAGATTTCCTTACTGATTTCCCGGACCGAGCCATCCAGAATGTCATCCTTTCCCAAAATAATCAGGCGGATATTGGGATATCGGTCGGGGGTCATGGGCAGCGAACCTGGCTGCTTATTCTTGACCAGGGTGATGGCCTTGTCGGCGGCTTCTTCATGCCACTGTGCTGCTGGAACAGGTTCGTTTTCTGCCTTGTGGCAATACTTTACTTTTAGCGCAAGGATTCTGGTGACAGCCTCATCCAGCCGTTCCTCGGTCAGACGGCCATCCTCCAGCGCTTCCAGAATGTATCCGTAGTCCTCGTTAAAATCGGTGTTGAACACCAGCATATCACAGCCAGCCATGATGGAAGCAGGAATCGCCTTGCAGCGCTCCATCGCCATGCAGTAACCACCCATAATTGTGGCATCAGAGGTGATCACACCGTTGAAGCCGTACTTTCCTCTCAACACATCCGTCAGGAGGGTCTTGCTGAGCGTGGCAGGCATCATGGCTTCTTCCAAGCTCAATTCCGGATTGGCATCCTTCGCCACATTCGGCTGGGCGATGTGGCCCACCATGACGCTCATCAGGCCATTTTGAATCAGGTTCTGATAAACCTGACCATAGGATGCATGCCATTCCTCTGCGGGAAGGGAGTTGTAAGTGGGGTGGAGGTGTTGGTCACGGTAGTCCACGCCGTCGCCGGGGAAGTGCTTGGCACAAGCGGCGACACCGCAATTCTGCACGGCTTTCACATAGCTTTCGGTCATAGTTTTGACCCGTTCAGTATTGGAACCAAAGGTGCGGACATTGGTGATGGGATTCAGGTAGTTCACATCCAGATCACACACCGGGCTGAATGTCCAGTTGATGCCAACAGAAGCGCCTTCCACGCCGCAGACCTTACCGAACTTCTCAGCCATTTCCGACTCATCGGTGGCAGCGGTCAGCATAGGCCAGCCAAACAGGGTGCCGTCAGACATACCGCCGGAGCCGCCTTCTTCCAAATTGGCGACTTTCAGCAGAGGAACCTTTGCTACCTCGTCCAGAGGGGCATAGTCTTCCTGGATTTCTTTGCCGGTTTTTACCGGGCGGAACAGGATGCCGCCAATTTTTCCAGCCGCCACCATCTCTTTCAAAGCATCGGGGGTATAATCGCCACCCATCACGCAGAAGCATTGTCCTGCCTTCTCCTCAAGGGAGAGACTGGCCCGGGTGGACTCTACCCAGTCAGCCTGCTCCTCACTCAGGAGAAAAGGAATTTTTCTTACATCAACCATATTACTTCATGAAGCCGTCCAGCCATGCAAAGACTGCGTCCAGATTTTCGTCGGTATAGAAAGCTTCTGCTTCGTGGCCGACACCGGGAATGATGGAATGCTCCACATTTTCCTCGCCGATATAGCCAGCCAGGCGGGCTGCAAAGTTCACAGACTGGGTGTAAGGAACCTTTTCATCAGCGTCGCCTGCCTGAATCCATGCCTTCAGGTCGATAGGAATCTGATCGGCGTAGGTTTCCCAATAGGTGGTGTAGGTCTTTTCCTTGTCAGCCATGATATCCTGGCCCAGGAACTTGGATTCAAAGGAGCCGGCAGCGCTGTCTGGCTTGCCAGCCTCGTCATACATGGTGTAGAACTCGATGGGAGCATAGAAGCTGACCAGGGCGGTGACACCGTTGGGAATCTTATCATACTCGGTCATATCGCCATTCAGAGCGGCCACATCAGGAGTCAGTGCGGTCATGGATGCCAGGTAAGCACCGGCGGACTCGCCCCAGACAGCGATTCTGTCAGGATCAATGCCATAGTCCATAGCATGGGCGCGGACCCAACGAACAGTGGCCTTTACGTCGGAAAGTGCTGCGGGGAATACAGCCTCAGAAGACTTACGGTAGTCAACGGACGCAACAGCGTAACCATGTTCCAGTGCCTTGATAATAACAGGGGCAACAATATCCATGCCCTGATCGCCGAACAAGAAGCCGCCGCCATGGACCAGAACAATGACGGGAGCTTTGGTGGCGCCTTCGGGCGTATAGATATCGAGGACTTGATCCACGGACAGGCTGCCATAGCTGAGGTTCTTGAGGCCATCGATGCCATTGTCGCCGGCAGTGGGGCCAACAGGACCGGAAGGAGCTTCAGCAGCTGCTTCGCCGGGAGCAAATGTGCCAGCTTCCATATCAATATTCACAGTAGTATTACCATCAACGATCCAATCCCACAGGCCGGGGGTCTTATACTCAGAAGCGGAGTCCGCATTGGTCAGGCCCTCGATGGATACAGTTGCACCATCCTGGGTGTAAGTACCGGCGTAGACATCCTTGATCATGGGATGATCAGGCAGGAAGAACTGACAAGTGCCGTCAGTGTACAAGTCGATCTGAGCGGTTTCTTCGCCCATCATGCCTTCAAAGGTGTAGGTGTAGGAAGTCATTTCTACGGCTGGAGCTTGGGAAGTTTCGGGAACATCGGTAGCCTGTGCAGGAACTTCAGTGGTTTCAGGTCCGCCAGTGCCGCCACAGGCAGCCATGGAAAGCAGCATACATGCCGCAAGAATCAGGGAAAGAAGCTTTTTCATTTGGGTTTCCTCCTCAGTTAAAGATATTCAGCAGTTCGTCGAACTTATTGATGTGGTAGGTTGCCTTGTCATAGCCGGATGCATCACCAATTCCAACGCTGATCATTCCTGCGGCACAGGCCGCATCGATGCCTGCGAAGGCATCCTCAATAACCGCACAGTTTTTCACCTCCAGGCCAAGGAATTGTGCTGCTTTCTGAAACACCTCCGGGTCAGGCTTGGAACGGGAGATGTTGGTGCCGTCGGAAATGGCATCGAAAGCATCCGTCAGATTGACACGAGCCAGAATGGTCTTGGTATTTTTGCTGGAAGAGCCGATGGACAGCTTGTAGCCCCGGTTACGAAGCGTTTTTAGCGTGGTTCTAACTGCCGGAGCAACAGAATCCGGGGACATTTCCTGAAGCAGTTCCCGGTAGAAGTTGTTCTTTTTCTCTGCCAGCGCCACCTTTTCCTCGTCAGAGAGAGGTGCGCCATGGTAGTTTTCCAGAATGATCTCCAGACTTTCCATGCGGCTGACACCACGGAGCCGATTGTTGATGGTCTCATCGAAGTAAATGCCCATCTCATCGGCAATCATCTTCCAGGCTAAGTAATGGTAGTGGTCGGTGAATACGATTACACCATCCAGATCAAAGATAATTCCTTTGATGATCATAGTTTCCTTTCTTTACAGATGCTCGAAATGTTGGGAAGTAACGATACCGAGCGGCGCAGGGCATAATGGATTCCTTCCGCACCGAGCACGCATTAGGGCTTCGGAGCATTATGGCTCCGAAGCCCTTGTGATCACAGATGTTTCTCAATAAACTTGAACACAAGGTTCATATTTTCTTCCCGGAAGAAGCGCTTGTCTTCATGGTCTGCGCCCTCCAGAGGGATGTATTCCACACGGTCGCCATAACCCTTGGCAATCAGGTCAGCCACAAATTCCTCGGACTGTGCCCAGGGAACCAGATGGTCGGTAGTGCCGTGCTGCACCAGCATAGGGGCCATGGCATCGCTTGCGTAGGTGCCGGGATAAGATTTTGCCAGCAGATCTGCGGGAGCGTTGGTAATAGGGTGGCCCAGGTACTTGCTCTCGGGCATCATGGCGGGGTTGGAATGGACTTCGCTGACACCGTTGGCCATGGCCTGTGCAGTCATGGTCTCAAAACGGACAGGGCCAAACTGATCGATAGCAATTTTTACGGTGGGCTGGCAGGAATACTCAGTTCTGCCCTCCTCGCCGGGAAATTGCCCGTTCGGAACATTCATACCCAGCATAGCGGCCAGGTTTCCGCCTGCGGAGCCGCCAATAACGATGACCTTGTCGGGATCGATTTTGTAATCTTCTGCGTGCGCCTTCATATAGCGGACAGCTTCGCGGCAGTCCAGAACTGCTGCGGGGAAAGTTGCTTCACTGGAAACCCGGTACTCGATGGAGGCGACGGCATAGCCGCGCTTCACACCAGTCAGGTATGCATCCATGTGATCATCCCGTTTATCGCCAAAGACAAATGCACCACCGTGGATGTGGACAAATAACGGGAAAGGACCGTCGCCCTCATCGGGCAGATACAGGTCAAAACACTGGCGGGGACTCTTGTTATCGTAGGGCACGTCCAAGAACTTCCGCTTGACCCAGCTGATATCAGCCATGGGAGGCTTAAAGCCAGCGGGAGGAGGGCCACCGGGGCCACCGATGGGAGGCATACCCATAGGAGGCTTATCATCAAAGGGAGGCTTGCCGTCCATGGGAGGTGCGTCGAAGGGAGGTTTGCCATCCATAGGAGGCTTCTTTCCGCCCATGCCGGCTGCGTCCTTGCGAACACGAATCATGGGCTTGGGCCGGTTCTTCAGTGCGTCAAAGGCAATCGCAGCGATCAGGATCAGACCCTTAACGGTGTACTGGGTGTATGTGCCCCAACCTGCCAGCATCATGCCGTTTGCAATCATCTGCATGATGAAGATACCGGCAACCATACCAAATACATTGCCCTTGCCGCCCTTCATGCTGATACCACCGATAATAGCGGCAGTCAGACAGGTAATTTCGGTACCGGGGCCGGTGGTTGCGGAGGTCTGGTTCTGCTGTGCCAGCATATCCAGAGTTGCGATGGCAAAAATCATACCGGTCAGGCCAAAGCACAGGGTCTGAATCAGATCAGCACGGATACCGGAAAGACGGGCGCATTCCTTATTGCCGCCGATAGCCAGAATATCACGACCAAAGTGGGTCTTGTTCAGCACCAACCAGGTGATGATCACGATGGCGATGGTCAGATAAACGTCCAGAGGCAGACCTATAACCTTCATTTTGTACAGAGCGCGGAAAGCTTCAGGCATACCGGAGTAGGACTTGGACTCGGTCATGGTATAGACGATGCCCTTAAAGACCTCACCGGTGGCAATGGTAACAACCAGAGGGAACAGCTTCAACTTTGCTGAAATGATGCCGTTCAGACAGCCCATCAGGAAGCCGATCAGCATGCAAACAGGCCAGATTACCCAAATGGGCAGGTCCGTTTCCAGCATGATGATGGCTGCGGTACAGCCACAGACAGCCATCTGGTTACCAACGGACATATCAATACCGCCGGAGATCATAACAAAACAAATCGCCATACCGGCAATGATGATATAAGTAGACTGGGTGAGCAGATTATAAAGGTTTCCGGGTGACAGGAACAGTGGGTTGAGAATGCTGAATATAATGACCAGCACAGCCAGGATGATATAAACGGTACCCTCCTGGTAAAGGTAACGACCAGCCGCACTGAGCCGTGCGCCGATAGACTTGCTTTCTTTCATCTTTCTATATCCTCCTTTTACAGACCGGATGCCAGATGGAGCACCCGCTCCTGGCTGAATTCGCTGCGCTGCAGCTCGCCGGAAACCAAACCCTCGTGCAGAACGATGATCCGGTCAGACATACCCAGGATTTCCTCCATATCGGAGGATACCATGATGATGGCCTTGCCCTGTGCAACCAACTCATTCATCAGGTTATAGATTTCCTGTTTGGCGCCAACATCGATGCCCTTGGTGGGCTCGTCGAAGATAATCACATCGGGATCAGCCGCCAGTGTCTTGGCAAGAACCACCTTCTGCTGGTTGCCGCCGGAGAGGTTCACCACCATCTGATCAACATTGGGGACCTTGATCCGCAGAGTCTCCCGATATTTTTCAGCCATTTCCTTATTCTTTTTGCCATTGATAAAGCCCAGCTTCGTCAGCTTGTGCATAGCAGACAAGCTGGTATTGAACTTCACGGAACTCCACAGGATCACGCCCTGTTCCTTCCGGTCTTCTGGGATCAGACCGATACCATGCTCAATGGCGGAAGCAGGAGAAGAGATGTGCGTTTTCTTTCCGTGCATCCATACTTCGCCGGAGTCCACCTTCTTGGCACCGCAGATCAGTTCCATGGTTTCACTGCGACCAGAGCCAACCAGGCCGGCGAAGCCAAGAATCTCACCCTTGCGGAGCTGGAAGCTGATGTTTTCCACAGAGTTCCCCGTCAGATTCTTTGCTTCCAGAATGACTTCTCCCACAGGAGTCTTTCGGGTGGGGAAGTTCTCGTTCAGCTCACGGCCAACCATCAGATTGACCAGCTGCTGACGGTTGGTGTCAGCGGTGTTGATGGTGGCTACGTACTGTCCATCCCTGAGGACAGTGATCCGCTCGGTAATCTGGAACACCTCGTCCATACGGTGGGAAATATAGACCACAGTCACACCTTTGGCTTTCAGTTTTGCGATAATGGAGAACAGCAGCTCCACCTCGGCTGCTGCCAAAGGTGCGGTTGGTTCATCCATAATCATGATTTTCGCGTTGTTGGAAATGGCCCTTGCAATTTCCACCATCTGCTGGTTGGCTGGGCTCAGCCGCTCCACACGCATGGCGGGGTCAAGCTGGAAACCGTATTCATCAAAAATTTCCTGGGCCAGCTTATTCAGGCGCCGCTTGGAGTAGCCTTTGCCCATTTTGCGCCCCATGAACATATTCTCAGCCACAGTCATGGGGGTAACCAGGTTGATGTCCTGGTAGATAACTGCCACACCGTTCTCGGCAGACAGTGCAGGGGTCATTTGTGGATAGGATTTTCCATCAAAGATTATTTCAGCACCAGGATCAGGGTTAATTGCACCGGAGATGATCTTAATCATCGTGGATTTACCCGCACCATTCTCGCCCATGACGGCATGTACTTCGCCCTGTTTGAAAGAAACAGATACATTGTTCAGCGCCACAACGCCAGGGTAAGTTTTGGTAATATTCTTTAATTCAAGCATGATGTGTCTCCTTTATAGAACGAGGGCCGCCCCTGGGGCAGCCCTCAAGGAAATTAACCAGCGTAGCCTACAGGCGTAACAGTGCCGTCGCCATTGTCCGTCCAGGTAATTGCATTGTTATTCCAGAACTCAGCAATCATGGGGCCCTCACCGATGCACTCGGAAGTGGTGAAGGTGCCGTCCCCATTGTCCGTCCAGACAGCGGTCCAGCTGGGATTGCCCATCTGCTCGTTCTCAGGCTGAGCAACCACAGCAGTTCCGTCCCCGTTCAAAGTGACAGTCCATTTGAACTCGCCAAAGGGCGTGGCTTCCATGAAGGTGTATTCGCCGGCAGAAACAGCCTCACCGGAAGCGGCGGGAGCCTCCTCTGCACCGGGAACGAAAGTGCCATCGTCACTGACAGTGATGAGTGCATCACCAGTAGCATTGTCGATCCAGTCCCACAGACCGGGAATCTTGTACTCAGAGGCAGCGTCCACATTGGTCAAGCCCTTAATAGTAACCACATTGCCCTCACGGGTGTAGGTGCCAGCGTAAGCATCCGTGATCATGGGATGATCCTTCAGCTGGAAGTTAACAGTACCATCGTCGTTCAGAACGATCTCGGCAGTTTCAGTACCGCCAATGCCATCGTAATCGTAGGTGTAAGTACCGGCAGCAGCTTGCTCGGGAACATCAACGGCGGGCTTGTCCTCTGCAGGAGCTTCCTGCATGTTCTTGTTGTAGCCATTAGCGCTGTCCCAGTAGGTCATCAGATTCTCCTGGGCAAGGACTTCTGCATAAGTATATGCGCTGATGTAGGGAGGTGCATCGAAGCAGACCAGTGCGTCAGCACCACCATTGATCTCGCCGTCGATGGGGAAATACAGACCGATGGTGTTGGGGTTGGTCTTGCCGTAGTCCTTACCTGCCTCACCGAACATAACGCGGTTGCACAGGTCAGCCAGGGTGGCAGCTGCGTCGCCACCGCCGAACTGGCAGGCACCGCGGAAGCAGCTGAAAGTACCGGCACCCTCGGCAACGGAGCCGATCAGGTATTCGTACTCGTCACCCATAACGCCGCCGGAGAAGAATGCATATTCATCAGCATTGGCATAGGTATCCGTAATGTAAGTAGAACCGGCAGTGGATGCCAGAGAGTTGTAAGCGATGAACACACGGACTTTGGGATGCTCAGTCAGAACACCGGAAACAACGCCGCGGTTGTCGGACATGGACATCTGGGTGCTGCACTGGTCGTAGCTGGGAACACGGGAGGCAGCCATCTCACAATAAACGGGGTTTTCCAGCTTATTGGCTTCGTCAACAACTTCGCCCATCAGGTTCACATACTCACCGTTTTTGTTCTTCAGGTACTGCTCCAAGAGCATGGCTTCGCCCTGGCAGCGGGCAATGGCATCTTCGCTCAGGGTGGAGCTCAGGAAGTGGATTTCCCAATCGCCGTTGGGGTCCATGTTCTCCTCAATCCAAGTCTTGGCAATGGAAGCAACATACATGCCCACCATGAACTCATCATCGGAGCAAACTGCATCGTAAGCATCCTCGCTGACGGTTCCGGTGCCGCCGGAAACGACAACCTTGATACCCTGCTCACGGGCCTTGATCAGGCTGTCCTCCAGAGTGGAGATCTCGCAGGGCAGGACGACCAGCATCTCAGCATTCAGCAGGATGAAGTTCTCAACCTGGGAACGCTGGGTAGCGGAAGAGTCATCTGCGGAAACAACCTGAACCTCATAACCCAGAGGCTCAAACATTTCCTTCAGTGCTTCTTCCTGCAACACAGAAATGGAGCTGGACTTGTTCTGCATACAGACACCGATGATTTTAGGGCCTTCGCCCTCTGTATTACCATTGCTTCCGCAGCCTGCGAAGCAGCCGATAACCAGCATCGCAGCCAGCATCAAACTAACAAACTTTTTCATTACGGTTTCCTCCTCGTAATTTTTCACAATGTGAAGAACTGCAAAATTCACAGCCTTTTTCATCTTGCACAAACATTCTACCATTGCCAAATTCCAAAAAACACCCGTTTTTGTCAATTGGCTATTCGTCCTTTTTGATTATACATCCCATCAAGGATGCTGTATCTTACCGGAATAACCCATTGACATGGTGCAAGTGTCTGATTATAATGGGGTGTATCTTGATAAAATCCACAAATGATCGCATCTTTTATTATTCCGTAATTTTGACAAGGAGGGGGCGTATGGATTTTGGGCGGCTTTCAGAATTTCTTACCATCGCCAAACATGGCAGCATAAAAAAAGCAGCACTGGAATTAGGCATTTCCAGTGCCACTTTAAGTGCACGGCTTATTCGGTTTGAAGCTCACTTGGGAACGCCCCTTTTTGTACGGAAGGCAGATGCCATGCTCCTGACCCCTGCCGGAGAGCAGCTCCTGCCCAGCGCTGGGGAGATTCTGTCCAGCTATCATAAGCTAAGCGGCGAAATGCAGGCTGTCCGGGAGCACGCGTATCACCAGCTCCGAATCGCCATCAGCGGTTCCACCCTTCCTTTGAATCTGGGCCCGTTTTTGGATCAGCTGAATCTCAGCTATCCCGGTATTCATATTGAAATATTGGATGACAGCCACTATGGCATCATGGATGGCCTGCAATCCGGTGCTGTGGATATCTATTTTGCTCCGGTTATGGCAGATTTTGCGCCTAACGGAATCGCAAAGGTGCCAGTATCTACCTCCAGCCAGTACGTCATCCTCCCACGAAGCCACCGACTGGCTAACCGAACCATGGTATCCATCCGGGAACTGGATGGTGAGCAGTTTGTTCTCTATCCCAAGACGGCAGAGCCTGCCAATCGGGATTTTCAGCTGCGGAATTTGCATGATTCCGGAATTCGCTATACAGTCTATGACAGTGATACCGCACCTGTCTTTTATAAGCTTCTGGTGCCCGTTGGAAAGGGCATTCTTCTGCGACCTATGCCTATGATGGATGTACCGCCCAATGCCGTATGCCTGCCGGTTACAGACCTGCCCCATCAGGCTACCACCTGTTTCTTCTACAATAAAGCAAATTCCAAAGAGGATGTGCTGGCCTTCGCCAGAGACTTCCCGAGATTCGCCAAGGAGGTGTCCAGACGTGAACACAGGACGGCTTTATGAGTTCCTCGTTCTGAGTAAGCTACTCAACTTCAGCAAGGCAGCGGAAGCTCTCTATATTTCTCAGAGTGTTCTGACCCGCCATATTCAGGAACTGGAGAATGAAATGGGTGTACCACTTCTGAAGCGCACTACCCATGTCGTCGCCCTTACGGAAGCGGGACGGATGCTGTCAAAAGAAGGCCCGGAGCTGATCAATAAATGCGACTCTGCCCTTCGCCGCCTGCGTACCCAGAATATCCCCGCCAAAGGAAAGATCCGTATTGGAATCGGTCTGGAGTTTTCCTACTCCAATCACATCCGTTCTTTTATTCAGAGCTTTTTGAATCGTTACCCCGATATTGAGCTGCAATACGATGTGTTTCCCGGGAATACGCCCATCCAAGCCACGCTTTCGTATGACCTTTTTTTCACCCCCTGTACTTACTACGACCTTCCGGACAACACGACGCAGTTCCTGTCCCGGCGAAACGGTACCTTTGCGGTACTACCGCCCAGTCATGCGTTAATGGCCCAATCTGCCGTATCGCTCCACCAGCTTATCGGCCAAACCATCATCGTTCCTCATGCACAGGAACTGTTCGGCCCCTATGCCCAGAACTGGACATTGGCAGAAAAGGCAACCAAGGGACAGATATCCATTATTAAAGTTGATAACCTCGCAACAGCGCTGTTCCTGGTTTCGATGGGCAAGGGCATCTGCATTGCCCCGCGATATGTTAAAAACATGATCTCGCCCGAAACCTTTATCGTCAGCATCTCCGACAAGAACTGCCGCTTTGATGAGTATCTGTATTACAATGAAACCGGCAATGGCGCTGCAAAGCTATTCTTTGAGGAATATCAAAGTACATTCTGACATAGAAAACGCACCTGAGTCAAATGCTACCGGGCGGCATTCCTATACATCTTTATGTCCTCCCGTATCAGCACATTCGAATTCCACCATAAGGCCGAATATTCAGCACATGGCATTTTCCTTCGCCCAGTGTTTTCTCAATATTCCGCTTAAACTCGCTCAGCATATTGTTGGGTACAAAAGCCTGAACTGTTCCGGCAAAGCCGCCGCCGTGGACACGGTAGGCACCCTTGCCAGCAAGCAGCGTATCACACAAAGCCAATGTCAGAGCAACTGCCTGGTGTTGGATAGCCCCAGCAGGACAAATATTCTGCAGATACATCCATGAGCTGTGGCCGGACTCTGTACTGAGTTTCAAGAATGTATCGACATCGCCGGCTCTCAAAGCCTCGACCTGGCGGTTCACACGTTTATTCTCCGCATACACATGCATTGCCCGGAGAATCGCACGATCCGTAATCTTGCCACGAATCGTAGGCAGTGCCTCCATAAATTCCGTTTCCGGGATTTGCCGCAGATACTCCTTGCCAAAGCAGGCACAAAGCTGCTTCAGTTCCTGCGTAATGGCAGCATACTCATCAGTCAAATCCGCATGGTCAGCACCGCTGTCGATGATGCAGAGGGTGTAGCCGGACTTGGAAAAATCGAAGTCAACTTTTTCCACCACCGGGGCATCCGGATTCTCAAAATCGATGTAGACCATGCCACCCACGGAAGAAGCCATCTGGTCCATCAAGCCGCAGGGCTTCCCGAAATACACATTCTCTGCCCACTGGCCGATCTGTGCGATTTCGATTGCGGTAAGCGTGTTTTCATAGAACAAGTCGTTGCAGATAGTTCCGATCAGCACCTCGAAGGCAGCAGAAGAACTCAGGCCGCTGCCAGGGAGAACGCTGGACCGGATTGCAGCATCAAAGCCTTTCAGCACCGCGCCACAATCCGAGAAAGCCTTTGCAACACCACGGACAAGCGCTACCGTTGTGTTCTTTTCATTTTCCTGAACATTCAGGTCTTCCAACGAGACCGAAAACTCCGGATAGCCTTCAGAGCGAATCCGAATCTCGTTGGTTCCATTTAATACAACATCTGCTACCGTCTCCAGATTCACCGCAGCAGCTAAGACACAGCCATGCTGATGATCCCGTATGGTTGCCGCAAATCTCCGTGCGGCCGGGAGCAGAATAAACAAGATACTTTGACATAAGTTTCTCTCCTGTTTATCATTAGTCTTATCTCTGAATCCGTCCAGAGCCGTCGCCGCCGGCCAGCTTCTCTACCTCCGCCAGGGTGACCATGTTGTAGTCGCCCTCGATGGAGTGCTTCAGAGCGGAAGCCG
>CAZCRO010000052.1:0-17222 GCA_964501115.1 uncultured Oscillospiraceae bacterium | reverse complement strand
TTGTCTCATACCGGCGAGCTCACTGCAAGTCGCTGGTAGGTTTTACGCTTACGAATCAGTGGTCGTATTTTACTTCTGTTGTCTCATTCGGATTCCCGGCAAAGAATCTGCTTAGATTGTCCACTGTAGTGGATGCAATCGCATCGAGGGCTTCTTCCGTCAGGAAAGCCTGATGGGAGGTAACCAAAACATTGGGCATGGAAATCAGGCGAACCAGCTTATCATCCTCCACAATATGGCCGGAGTAGTCCTCGTAGAAGAAGTCGCCTTCTTCCTCGTAGACATCCAGACAGGCAGCACCCACATGGCGGCTCTTAATTCCATGGATCAAATCCTCTGTATTGATCAGGCCACCACGGGAAGTATTGACGATTGTTACACCTTTCTTCATTTTTTCAATGGAATTTCGGTTGATCAGGTGCTTGGTTTCTTCAGTCAGGGGACAGTGCAGAGAAATAACATCGGCACGTTCAAAAATCTCTTCCAGTTCAACATAATCCAGCCCGCTGTCTTTTGCAGGGAACTTGTCATATGCAAGGATATGCATGCCAAACCCTTTGCAAATATCCGCAAATACCCGTCCAATTTTGCCGGTGCCGATGATACCCACTGTTTTTCCATGCAGATCGAAACCGGAAAGCCCCTGAAGGCTGAAATTAAAATCTCTCGTGCGGATATAGGCCTTGTGTGTGCGACGGTTAATTGTCAGCAGCATAGCCATTGCGTGTTCCGCTACTGCGTAAGGCGAGTAAGCAGGGACACGGAATACGGGGAGTTTTCCCTGACATGCCCGCATATCCACATTATTAAAACCCGCGCAGCGCAGAGCCAGAACCTTTACACCGGACTGGTACAGTGCGTCTACCACATTAGCAGAAACGGTATCGTTGACGAACACGCAAACTGCATCGAATCCTGCGGCCAGAGATACCGTATCCTCGTTCAGCCGTGTTTCAAAGTACTTTATTTCCAGACCGGCATCTTTGGCATAGTGGTCAAAGCCGGGAATGTCATAAGACTTGGTATCAAAAAAAGCAACCTTCATATACTGCCTCCAAAATTAAAATATTTATTTATCGATAGCATTATATCGAATAGTGCATGAGTTGTCAATACCTTAATTTAGTTTTTTCTGTTTTTTACGGCAAATACCAAAGGGGTTATTGCAAATTCTGCGAAACAATGTTAAAATGTTCGGTGAATGATGACAATAAAAAGGAAAAGAAAGACTATGGAAGAAAGCAACATTACATTTGAAAGTTTGGGCCTGTCCCAGGCAATGCTGAAAGCACTGGAAAAGAAGGGCTATGGTTATCCTACAACGATTCAGGCAGAGGCCATTCCCCATTTTCTCAATTGGGAGGATGTTATCGCCAAGGCACCTACCGGAACCGGTAAAACCTTTGCCTTTGGTATTCCCATGATCGAGCATATTGATTCCGAAAGTGAAGATGTACAGGGGTTGATTCTGGCACCCACCCGGGAGTTGGCAATCCAAATTGGCGATGAACTGCGCGGACTGCTGACCTATTTCCATAATATCCGGGTAGCGGTTCTTTATGGAGGTGCCGGCATTGGCGGGCAAATCAAAGCTCTGGAGAAGAAGCCTCAAATTGTTGTTGCGACACCGGGGCGCCTGATGGATCACTATAACCGTAAAACCATACGTCTGGATAAAATCCAGACGGTTGTTCTGGACGAGGCCGACCGGATGCTGGATATGGGCTTTTTCAAAGATGTAACCCGCATCATTGAAAAAGTAAAAAACAGGAAGAATCTGGGCTTGTTCTCCGCAACCATCTCCCAGGAGGTGATGACGGTTTCCTGGATGTATCAGCGTGACGAAGTGGAGATCATGGTAGAACCCAAAAAAGAAGACCGTCCAGATATTGCTCAGTTCTGTTTAACCTGCACACCCCTGGAGAAAGCTGCGGTTACCCTGCATCTGGTACGTAGTCAGGGTTATGAGCGTGTGATGATCTTCTGCAATACCAAGCACATGTGCCAGCGGCTTTGTGACGATTTCCAGCGAGCCGGTATGGATTGCGAATGCCTCCATGGAGATATTCGCCAAAGCCAGCGGGAAAAAACCATGCAGCGGTATCGCAATGGCAAACTGGCCGTTCTGATTGCTACGGATGTAGCCTCCCGGGGAATTGACGTGGATGATGTAGATTGCGTTATCAATTTCGATGTACCGGAAGAAAATGAGTACTATATTCACCGTATTGGTCGTACCGGCCGTGCAAAACGCAAGGGTATCGCCTGGAGTATCATTGGCAACTTCCCGGAAAAGGCAAAGCTGGATGAAATCGCCAAGTTCTCTAACTATACCATTCAGCCCATGTTGCTGGGAGAGGATGGCACTCTCCGGGAAGAAATTGTAAAAGCACCCCCTGCTCCCAAACGGAGATTCCGCTGATGGAAGGGGAGGGGTTCCTGCTACTGTGCAGCCATCTGGGCAATCCTCAGCGTCGGCCGCTTACCACATCCCAGATGCGTTTGCTTTGCAAGCGTGTGCTGGATCATGGGATCTTTGCCCGGGAAGGCGAGCTTACCTTGAAGGAGCTTGCCGCCCTTGGGTATGGCGGAGCGTTTGCCCAGCATATACTGGATCTTTTGGAGGAGGACGCTCTGCTGAAGCGATACCTGCAAAAAGCTGCCAATCGGAAGTGTGTTCCCATCACCCGGCAAAACCCTGTGTACCCTGTGTCTGTTCGAAAAAAATTGGCACTGGATAGCCCCGGCTGCCTGTGGAGCAAAGGGGATTTGGCAATTTTGAAAACGCCTATGATAGCACTGGTCGGTTGCCGGGCATTGGATGCTGAAAATCGGACGTTTGCGGAAGAAGCGGGGAAGCAAGCTGCTTTGCAGGGCTTTACTCTCGTTTCTGGCAATGCTACCGGTGCAGATCAGACTGCCCAGCGCAGTTGTCTTGCCCATGGCGGTAAAGTTATATGTGTGATTGCGGATGCACTGCATAGCCATCTGGATGAGCCAAATATACTTTACCTGAGTGAAGAGGACTACGATATGGCATTTTCCCCCTATCGGGCACTACACCGAAACCGGGTGATTCATGCACTTGGCGCTGGGGTATTGGTTGCCCAAAGCCGCAATGGACAAGGAGGAACCTGGAGTGGTACCACCCAAAATCTGCAGTCCGGCTGGAGTCCTGTGTGCGTATACCAGGATAAAAGCCTTGGTGCGCAGGCGCTCTGTGGCATGGGCGCTCGCCCAATTGGCATGGAGCAGCTGGCTGATCTGGCGGGGTTGTTCGATCAGGAGCCCAGTTTGATTTGAAGAAAATGTAAAAAATCCATTGTGTTATGGATTTTTTTGCCAAAAGGTGCTATACTAGCTTGGTATATGCAAGCGGAATATATTCCGCAAGAAAATGAATGTATTAGAAATTATCTATGGAAGGTGTTTATTATGACAAAGGTAGATATTTATTCTGGTTTCCTGGGTGCCGGTAAAACGACACTGATTAAGAAAATGATTGCGGAAGGCTACAAGGGGCAGAAGCTGGTTCTGATTGAGAATGAATTCGGTGAAATTGGCATTGATGGCGGTTTCCTGCAGGATGCCGGTATTAATATTACTGAGATGAATTCCGGCTGTATTTGCTGCTCTCTGGTGGGTGATTTTGGCAAAGCTCTGGAGCAGGTTATCGATCAGTACCATCCTGACCGGATTATCATTGAGCCCTCCGGTGTTGGCAAGTTGTCCGACGTAATCGGCGCAGTAAACAAGGTCGTTGGCGCAGATGTTGCACTGGGCTATACCGTAGCAGTGGTTGACGCAGGCAAGGTTAAGATCTACTCCAAGAATTTTGGAGAGTTTTATAATAACCAGGTAGAAACGGCTTCCACCATTATCATGTCCCGTACAGATTCTGTTCCTCAGATGAAGCTGGATACTGCCGTAGAAATGCTGCGGGAGCACAATGCTGTTGCAACCATTATCACTACTCCCTGGGCGGATTTGACCGGCGAGCAGCTGATTGCGGCTATGGAAGGCAAGGCTTCCCTGGCTGCGGAACTGGCCCGTATGGAATCCCAGAGGCTGGAGGAAGAGGAGCACCATCATCACCATCATCACGACGAGGATGGTCATTGCTGCCACCATGATCATGATGAACACCATCACCACCATGAGGATGACGAAGAACACCACGAGCATCATCACGAGGATGACCACTGCTCCTGCCACGATCACGATGACCACGGGCACCACCATCACCACGATGATGAAGCATGTGGCCATGAGCATCATCATCACGAAGACGGTCACTGCTGCTGCCATGACCACGATGAGCATGAGCACCACCATCATGAGGAACACGAGCATCATCACGAACATGATGAGCACTGCACCTGCGGCTGCCACGATCATCACCATCATCATGCAGATGAGGTATTTACTTCCTGGGGTGTAGAGACTGCCAGAAAATTCGAAAAAGAAACAGTAGAGTCCGCACTGCGGGCGCTGGATACCGGCGACTACGGTATTGTCCTGCGGGCAAAGGGAATTCTTCCCGGCACAGATGGAAACTGGATTCACTTCGACTATGTTCCTGAAGAAAGCAATGTTCGCTATGGCTGTGCAGATGTAACGGGTAAGCTGTGCGTCATTGGTTCCAAGCTGGATGAGACTGGCATTGCCCAGCTGTTTGGGGTGTAAGATATGCAGCAGATTCCCGTATACGCCTTTACCGGATTCCTGGATTCCGGAAAAACCAAGTTTATCCAGGAAACAATGGAAGATCCCCGGTTCAATGCCGGTGAGCGTACTTTAATTCTGATTTTTGAAGAAGGGGAGGAAGAATATGACATTTCCACCTACCCGAAGCAGAATGTCTATCTGGAAGTATTGGATCAGCAGACTGTCTCCACATCTGACTTGCAGGCTCTGCAAAAGAAATATAAGGCTCAGCGTATTGTTGCAGAGCTGAATGGTATGCAGCAGGTAGGGGATCTGTACATGCGTTTCCCGGAAAACTGGGCAGTTGCTCAGGAAGTCATGTTCGCAGATGCCGGCACCTTTATGGCATACAATGCCAATATGCGTAATCTTGTTATGGACAAGCTTGTTGGTGCCCAAATGGTGGTATTCAATCGTATGGTGCCCGGCGCCGATGTGATGCCATTCCACAAGATTGCCCGGGCAGCCAACCGCCGGATTGACATCCTGTATGACTATACCGATGGTACCACCCAGTTTGATGAGATTGAAGATCCGCTGCCCTTTGATATAAATGCCGCCGTTATTGATGTCAAAGATGAGGATTATGCCCTGTGGTACCGGGATGTTTCCGAAGAGCCGGAAAAGTACGATGGAAAAACGGTACGTTTCAAAGCGCAGGTTGCTATGCTCCGCAGGGATAAAAACAATATGTTCGCCCCCGGCAGATTTGTTATGACTTGCTGTGTGGAAGATATTCAGTTCTGCGGTATTCCTTGCCGATATGACAAAGCTTCTGCACTGGAATCCCGCTCCTGGGTCATGGTAACCGCAAAAATCTCCGCGGAAAAACATCCCCTTTACAAAGGTGATGTAGGCCCCGTTCTCACCGCTTTGCAGGTCGAGCTGAATGCGGCTCCAGCCGACCCGGACATAGCTACATTCTGAGTAAATCATTTTGCCTGCCACATATACCTGCTGTGGCAGGCATTTTCAGAACAGGAAGGAGACAGTGGTATGACCCCTGTGCTATATATTGTCATTCCCTGCTATAATGAGGAAAAGGTTCTGCCAATTACTGCCCCTATGTTTCTAAAAAAGGTGCAGGATCTTACCGCTGCCGGGAAAATATCTCCTGACAGCCGGATTCTTTTTGTCAACGATGGTTCCAGGGACAATACCTGGAAAATCATTACAGACCTTGCAAAAAAGGATCCCCATTACATCGGTATTGCCCAAAGCAGAAATCGCGGCCACCAGAATGCCGTTCTGGCGGGACTGATGGAAGCAAAGGGTATGTGCGACATTACCATTTCCATCGATTGCGATGGTCAGGACGATGTGAATGCCATGGATGCTATGGTAGATGCGTATTTGGACGGTTGTGAAGTGGTATATGGCGTGCGAAGCAAGCGGGACACGGATACCTTTTTTAAGCGCTTTACCGCAGAAGGCTTCTATAAGGTCATGAACTGGATGGGAGCGGAGGTCGTATTTAATCATGCGGATTACCGCTTAATATCCAGCCGGGTTCTGGAAGAGTTTGCCAACTTCCGGGAAGTGAATATCTTCCTGCGGGGCATGATTCCACTGGTTGGTTTCAAAAGTACCAGTGTTTACTATGAGCGTGCGGAACGGATTGCAGGGGAGAGTCATTACCCGCTAAAGAAAATGCTGGCTCTGGCCTTTGACGGCATTACGAGTTTGTCTGTCAAGCCGATTCGTTTGATTACAGGCTTTGGCTGTCTGGTATCTATCCTCAGCTTTCTTGGTGTTATTTGGGCCATCATAAATCATTTTCTCGGGGGAACTGTCAGCGGCTGGGCATCTACTGTCTGCATCGTATGCTTTATGGGCGGTGTGCAGCTGATCTGCCTGGGAGTCATCGGCGAGTATGTCGGCAAGATTTACATGGAAACCAAGCAGCGTCCCCGATATATCATTGCAGAACGCACCTGGGAGCAGAATCCCCGTACCCGAGAGAACATAGAGTAAATCCATCCTGGTGTTCTGCGGAGCAAGAGGATATTCAGAATGTGCGCTGCTATAAAAAGTCTGCATAAAAAGTCCCCCACAGTACGAACCCTGGCAATATGTTCCAGGCACCGTACTGTGGGGGTTGCGCATTATTCAAATCAATCAGGTATCATCTTCTCCCAGAATTTCTTTTGCCAAATACTGGGGACGTTGTTTACTCTGCTCAAAGTTGCGTCCAACATATTCGCCGATGATCCCGATACAAAACAGCTGAATGCTGGAAAACAGCAGAAGCAGTACAATGATTGTGGCATATCCGGGAACCGCAATTCCTGTTGTCAGCTTCTCAATCACAACGATCAGCAGATAAAGGATGGCGGCAATACCGCTTACCGTGCCGAAGAGCGTTGCCAGCCGCAATGGCGCAGTGGAAAATCCGATAATTCCTTCAATGGCATAGTTCAGCAGCTTCCAGAAGTTCCACTTGGTCGTACCATTGACTCTGGGACAAGCTGTGTAGGGGATGAAGCAGGTGGAGTAACCTACCCAGGCAAAAATGCCCTTGGAAAAACGATGGTATTCTCCCAACTGTAAAATGCTGTCACGCACACTGCGGCGGAATGTGCGGAAATCGCTGGCATCCGGTTGCAGCGTAACTTTAGAAAGTTTGTTGATCACGGCATAGAAACCTTTCTTGCAGAAGGAAAGCACCTTTCCTTCGCTGCGTCTGTCCTGATATGCCGCCACAATGTCATATTCCGGCTTGTTTTCCAGAATTTCAACCATATCCCGCACAAGCTCCGGACGCTGCTGCAAATCCGCATCGATTAAGCTGATATAATCTCCGCTTGCATGCTCCAAACCGGCGTATATGCCTGCTTCCTTTCCGAAATTTCTGGAAAAAGAGACGATTTTAACCTTGCAGTCCCTACGGGCATAGATTTTTTTCAGGTTATGCAGGGTAGCGTCCCGGCTGCCGTCGTCAATGTATACAATTTCCAGATCATATCCGGAATCTTCAAATGCCGACAGTGCTGCTTCATGGAAGGGAATAACGTTTTCCCCTTCATTGTAGCAAGGCACCACCAAAGATAATTTTACCATAACGTACACTCCAAATCAGAACTATTTGCGTCCCATTATACCCTCTTTCTATGTGTTCGTCAAGAAAAACTACTTGACAAAGCACCTTCTATTGATTAGAATAGCTTACATATGGAAACGCATGGAACAGGAGGTTCTCCATTCGGTTGGTTTTAGAGAGTGCGCGGTTGGTGCAAGCGTACACCGGTCTGTGGAGATGGTCGCCTGGGAGTGGATTGCCCGAAAGATGCAGTAGGGCAGTACGGGTCAGCCCGTTATAGCGTAAGAGTGTCCGGAAAAACCGGAAATTCAGGTGGTACCGCGGATTTTTTTCGCCCTGGGTATTTGTTACCCGGGGCGTTTTTTCATGGAAAGGAAGTATTGTATGGCAAAAGAACTGAACAAAGTCTACGATCCAAAAACCGTAGAATCCGAAATTTACAAAATGTGGGAAGATGGTGGCTATTTCCACGCAGAGCGGGATGACAACAAGAAGCCCTTCACCATTGTTATGCCGCCCCCCAATGTTACCGGTCAGCTGCATATGGGACATGCTATGGATGCAACACTGCAGGATAGCATTATCCGCTTCAAGCGTATGCAGGGTTACAATGCTCTGTGGCTGCCCGGCGTTGACCACGCAGGCATCGCAACACAGATCAAGGTTGAAGAAGAGCTTCGTGTAAAGGAAGGTCTTACCCGTTACGATTTGGGACGTGAAAAGTTCCTGGAACGTGTTTGGGACTGGAAGCACAAGTTTGGCAACCGCATTGTAGAGCAGCAGAAGAAGCTGGGTTCCTCCTGCGATTGGGAGCGTGCCCGTTTTACCATGGATGACGGTTGCTCCAAGGCTGTGCGGGAGGTTTTTGTATCTCTGTATGAGAAGGGGCTCATTTATAAGGGCAGCCGTATTATCAACTGGTGCCCCCATTGCGTCACTGCGCTTTCCGATGCGGAAGTAGAGTACGTGGATAAGCCTGGCCATCTGTGGCATATTCGCTATCCTCTGGCGGATGGCTCCGGAGAAGTGATCGTTGCAACCACCCGTCCGGAAACCATGTTGGGCGATACTGGTGTTTGCGTCAATCCCAACGATGTGCGCTATCAGGCAATTGTTGGCAAGAATGTGATTCTGCCCCTGCTGAACAAGGAGATTCCCGTTGTTGCGGATGATTATGCAGAAATGGAGTTCGGTACCGGCTGCGTCAAGATGACTCCAGCACACGACCCCAACGACTTCGAAGTTGGCCTGCGGCACAACCTGCCGGTTATCCGCGTGCTGGATGACAACGGCAAGGTCAATGAATTGGGCGGTAAATACGAGGGTCTGGATCGCTATGAAGCCAGGCGCCAGATTGTTGCGGATCTGGAAGCCGGTGGCTACCTGGTAAAGGTAGAGGACTATTCTCACAATGTCGGCACTTGCTACCGCTGCCACAATGATGTAGAGCCGATCATTTCTGCACAGTGGTTTGTAAAGATGAAGCCTCTGGCAGAAAAGGCAATCGATGCCGTTAAGACCGGTGAAACCCGCTTTGTACCCGACCGTTTCACCAAAACCTATATGAACTGGATGGAAAATGTGCGTGACTGGTGCATTTCCCGTCAGCTGTGGTGGGGACATCAGATCCCCGCATGGACCTGCGCCGACTGCGGACATATCACGGTATCCCGGGAGGATGCCTGCAAGTGTGAAAAGTGCGGCAGTACCAACATCACCCGGGAGGAAGATGTTCTGGATACCTGGTTCAGCTCTGCGCTCTGGCCCTTTGAAACTTTGGGCTGGCCGGAAAAGACTCGGGATTTGGAGTATTTCTATCCCACCAATGTGCTGGTTACCGGCTATGATATTATCTTCTTCTGGGTTGCCAGAATGATCTTCTCCGGTTGCGAGCATACCGGAAAGGCTCCCTTCGATACCGTTCTGATTCATGGTCTGGTTCGGGATGACAAGGGTCGCAAGATGAGTAAGTCCCTGGGCAACGGCATTGATCCTCTGGAAATGATCGAAAAGTATGGCTGTGATGCGTTGCGTATGAACATGGTTACCAGCAACTCTCCCGGTAACGATATGCGTTTCTATGTTGAGCGCTGCGAAGCTATGCGTAATTTTGCCAATAAGCTTTGGAACGCCAGCCGTTACGTTATGATGAACCTGGGTGAGGACTTCGTTCCCGGGCTGCCCCAGGAGCTGGAAATTGCCGATAAGTGGGTTATTTCCAAGCTGAACACTCTCATTGCCGAAGTAACCGACAATATGGAGCGCTATGAGTTGGGCATTGCTGTCCAGAAGATTTACGATTTCATCTGGGATACCTATTGTGACTGGTATATCGAGCTGACCAAGGCTCGTCTCTACAGTGAGGATACCGGACGGAAGGAAACGGCGCTGAAGGTTCTGGTATATGTTTTGGATCAGGTTCTGCGCCTGCTACATCCCTTTATGCCCTTCATCACGGAAGAGATTTGGCAGAGCCTGCCCCACGAAGGCAAGGCACTGATCGTTGCCCAGTGGCCTCTGACAAGCCAGGATCATGCTTTCCCCCAGGAAGAAGCGGATATGGAATCTGTTATGGCGGCTATCCGTGCAATCCGGAATCGCCGCAGTGAAATGAATGTCCCTCCCTCCAGAAAGGCTGCTCTGTATATCCTTACCAGCAAGCCTCATGTATTTGAGGAAGGCCGTGGCTTTATGGAACGCCTGGCCTACGCCAGCGAAATCAGCATGCTGGAGAAAGAGCCTGAGAATTTGGAAGGCATGGTTACCTGTGCCACTGCCGATGCAAAGCTCTATATTCCCATGGGACAGCTGGTAGACATTGCCAAGGAGCTGGAGCGCATTGCCAAGGAGCTGGAAAAGGCCAGAAAGAATCTGGCTGCGCTGAACGGTAAGCTCTCCAATGAAAACTTTGTCTCCCGTGCGCCGGAATCTGTTGTAGCCGCAGAGCGTGAAAAAGCCAGAAAAGCTGCTGATTTGATTGCCAGCTTGGAACAGAGCGAAGCCGCTCTGAAAAAAAACCAGTAAAGTGGTTCCTGTATAACCGAACGATCCCTCAAAGGTTTTCCGCCTTTGAGGGATTTTTCTTTCTGTTTTTTTCCTTCGACCGTTTCCGCACCCATGTTGGATTATACTGGAAATATCCTATAAAACCAACAGGGAGGAATGATTATGCAGTTCACCAGTTTCCAGGAGGGCAGCAAGCTTACCATCGCCCTCACCGGGGAAATTGACCACCATTGTGCCAAGTCCTACATCCAGGTCATTGCCGCAAAAATCGAAACCTATATGCCGGAGATCTGTATTTTGGACTTCCGGGATGTCAGTTTTGTAGATTCTTCCGGTATCGCTGTGGTCATCAACGCACTGCGCAGTATGAGCCAGATAGAAGGAAAGCTTTTGCTTACCGGGATCAGTCCGCAGCCCATGCGGGTTTTCCGTGCCTCCGGCCTGGATAAGCTGGTGGAGATTCGGGAGGCAGTATCATGAAATTTGATAATTTTATGATACTAGAATTTCCCAGTAAGTCTTCCAATGAAGCCTTTGCCCGGGGGGCAGTGGCCTGTTTTGCGGCGCAGTTAGATCCCACACTGGAAGAGCTGGGAGATATTCGCACCGCAGTCTCCGAAGCGGTTACAAATTGTATTGTCCACGCTTATCCGGAAAAGCTCGGAATGATTACCCTGCGCTGCAGAATTCTGAAAGACAATGTTCTGGATATTGTGATCAAAGACAAAGGCGTAGGCATAACGGATATTGACCAGGCACGCCGTCCCAGCTTTACAACCGGCGGAGCAGAACGCAGCGGCATGGGCTTTACCATTATGGAAAGCTTCATGACACTTTTGGAGATTACTTCTTCCCAGGGCAAGGGTACCTGCGTACATATGCGCAGAAAACTTCAGCGGCGCCAGTGAACAACAGCCAACTGGAACAAATTGCCCGGGCGCAGCAAGGAGACCGTACCGCCTTTGACCAACTGGTGGAAGAGAATATGGGACTTATCTGGGCTGTCGCCAGAAGATTCCAGGGGCGAGGGACTGAACTGGAGGATTTGTATCAGCTTGGTTGCCTTGGCTTTTTAAAGGCGGTTGAGGGATTTGATCTGGCCTTTGGTACGCAGTTTTCCACCTATGCTGTACCCAAAATTTCCGGCGAAATACGCCGGTTTCTTCGGGATGACGGGGCAGTTAAAGTATCCCGGGGACTAAAAGAACAATCCGCCGCCATAAAATCCGCCCGGAGCAGATTAACCAATGTGTTGGGACGGGAACCGGGACTGCAGGAGCTTTCCGGAGAAACAGGCCTCACTCCGGAAGAAATCGCCATGGCAGAAACAGCCACCGCCGCCACAGAATCCATTTACAGGGAAACAGGAGAAGACGGTTTTTGCCTGGAAAGTGTGCTGACGGATACGGAATCGGAAGAACGCATGGTAGAAAAGATAGCACTCCGACAGGCAGTGGCCGCTCTGCCTCCACGGGAAAAGCAGGTAATAGGATTGCGCTACTTTCATGGCCTTACGCAGCAAAAATCCGCGGAACTGCTTGGTGTCAGCCAGGTACAGATCTCCAGAATCGAGCGCAAAGCGCTGAAAATGCTGAAAGATCGCATGGTCTGATGCCATAATATTGCCTTCTGTAACTGCCGGGCATTTTTCTTGCTTTTTCCCTGGAAATGCGGTAGAATAATAGGCACGAAATCAAAGAGAAATGACAGGTGCCGATATGAACAATGCTTTGGATATGCGCTTTCTGGAAGCAAGAAAACGCTATATAGAAAACCAGTTTTCCATGCTCAACGATATGCAGCGCCAGGCCGTGCTTACAACAGAGGGGCCGTTGCTTTTGCTCGCGGGCGCGGGAAGCGGCAAAACGACCGTGCTGATCAACAGGATTGCCAATATCCTGCGCTATGGCAGAGGGGCAGAGGCAAAAGAAATCCCAGACTTTGTCTCTGAAGAGGACGTTGTATTTTTGGAAACCCTGCCTCAGGAGCCAACCCAGGAACAAGCTGCCCGTGCGGATCGGCTGTGTACACTGGATCCTGCAAATCCCTGGAATGTCATTGCCATTACTTTTACCAACAAAGCCGCCGGAGAGCTGAAGGATCGGCTGGAAAACATGCTGGGAGAAGGCGCAGAGGGAATTTGGGCCATGACCTTCCATGCGGCCTGCTGCCGTATTTTGCGGCGGAACATTGACCGTATGGGCTATACCTCCAGCTTTACCATTTATGATTCCAGTGATTCCGAGCGGATGATCAAGGACATTGTCCGGGAAATGGGGCTCGATGACAAGACCTTCCCGCCCAGATACGTTTTGTCCGTAATCAGCCGCCAAAAGGATCAGTTGATTTCTCCGGAGCAAATGAAGCAGAGCAGTCAGGATGCTTCCGATGTGCGTGTTGAGCGCATTGCGGATATTTACGGAAAGTATCAAAAGCGTCTGAAAGAAAACAATGCCCTGGACTTTGATGACATTCTCTATGTAACAGTTCGCCTTTTGCAGGATAACCCGGATGTTTTGGAATACTATCAGCGAAAGTTCCACTATGTTTTGGTGGACGAGTATCAGGATACAAACCACGTTCAGTATCTGCTCACTTCCTTGCTGGCAGGACATTATGGTAATATCTGCGTGGTGGGCGATGATGACCAGAGCATTTATCGTTTCCGCGGAGCTACCATTGAAAATATCCTGTGCTTCGAAGAGCAGTACCGGGGCAGCCGGGTTATTCGCCTGGAACAAAACTACCGCTCTACCCAATCCATATTGGACGCCGCAAATGCGGTCATTTCCCACAATGTAGGAAGAAAGGGCAAACGGCTCTGGACAGCACAATCCGGTGGGGAACCGATTATTGTGTACGAGGCGGAAAATGAGACAGCAGAAGGTAATTTTATTGCCGGACAAATTTTGGCAGGTTCCGCAGGAAAGCATTTCAAGGATTTTGCTGTGCTTTACCGTACAAACGCCCAGTCCAATGCCATCGAATATGCGTTCAAGCGCAACGGTATTCCTTATCGTGTGATTGGTGGAACGAAGTTCTTTGACCGCGCTGAAGTAAAGGATATGCTCTCCTATCTGTGTGTAATCAACAACCGGGCAGACGATTTGCGGTTGAATCGAATTGTAAATACGCCTACCAGAGGCTTAGGTGCCAAGACCATGGAAGTTGTCCAGCGTCTGGCCGATGCAGAAGGAAAGAGCCTGTACGCCGTCCTTTCTGATCCTTATAGCTATGCGCCGCTGGAAAAGGTCGCACCAAAACTGCTGAAGTTCAGCGCCATTATTGAAGACTTGGCACAACTCCTGGCCGATGGTATGAGTCTGCCGGAATTCTATGATGAGCTGCTGGTTCGCTCCGGTTATGTGGATATGCTGAACGCCAAGCCTACAGAAGAAAATAAAACCAGATTGGAAAACGTAAAGGAATTGCGTTCCAGCATCCTTGCCTACATGGCAGATGCCCAGGAGCCCACCTTGGCGGGATTCCTGGAAGAAATTGCGCTGTATACAGACCTGGAGCAATATAACCAGGGAGACGATACCGTAGTCATGATGACCATCCATTCGGCAAAGGGATTGGAATTCCCCCATGTGTTCCTTGTTGGATTTGAAGACGGCCTGTTCCCGGGAATGCGGGCCATTGGCGACACAGAGGAGATGGAGGAAGAGCGGCGGCTTTGCTACGTAGGCATTACCCGTGCCAAGCAGACCCTGACCATCAGCCATGCACGCCAGCGTACCATTTATGGTCGTACCGGCTCCGCACTGGCTTCCAGATTCCTGAAAGAAATTCCGGAAAACTGTATCCAGCGCCGTGGCGGCTTCCACCAGCCGGTTCAGGAACGCCGCCAGGAGCCCTATGAAAAACGGACTTCCAGAAGCAACGGCTATTTATCCCAGGCTATGCGCGTTGCCAATGCACCTGCCGGTTCCGCTCCGGAATTCCAAAAAGGCGACATGGTTATGCATGCCGCCTTTGGAAAGGGACTTGTGCTGTCTGTGCTTAAAATGGGCAACGACGCTCTGATGGAGGTTGCCTTCGACGATATTGGCACCAAAAAGCTGATGGCCAGAACTGCCGGAGCACATATGAAAAAGCTGTAATCTCAAACGGACATCTCCCATAAGCTAACCAGGGAGGGATGCCTATGGGGCGGGTGTGCAAAAAATTGGCCATTTTCCTTGCCGCCGTTTTTGTGCTGGGACTTGCCGGGCTGCTGGTTTTTCGCAGCCGTTATGAGGACAGTTTGCGGGATTTGGCTCAGACGCAAATAAAAAATTCCACTTCTGATTTGACAAACGACGCCTTGATTGCGCTTTTGGAAACGGATACTGTCGCTTACGACCGGATCGTTTATTTTGAAAAGGATGTCAACGGAAGAATTACCGCTATGAAAACGAACATTGCGGAAGTAAATCGACTGAAGACACAGCTCCTGCAGCTGGTAAACCAGCGTATTCTGGCATTGGACAGTGCCAGAATGGGGATTCCTGTTGGCAGCTTGGTTCTGCCGGAGCTGTTTTCCGGAAAAGGATTTTCTATACCGGTACATATTCTCTCCATCCGAAATTCAGATGCCAGCTTTTTCAGTCGCTTTCAGCAAGCGGGGATCAACCAGACGCTGCATCGTTTGGTTATGGAGGTGAGCGTGGATGCAAGCATCCTCGTGTTGGGAAAAACAGAAAGCTTTTCTCTCACCAGCGAGGTTGTGGTGGCGGAAACCGTAATTGTAGGAGATGTTCCGGATACGTTTTTTAGTACAGGAGGTACATATGGAAGCGAAAGAGAGAATACAGGAGCTGACAACGCTTCTGAATGATGCCGGATACCGGTATTATGTTCTGGATGACCCGTCCATGGCGGATTATGAATATGACCATCTGCTGCGGGAACTGGAAGAGCTGGAAAAATCCCATCCGCAGTTCGCATTGCCCCAGTCTCCCACTCAAAGAGTTGGTGGGCAGGCGCTGAGTCAATTCCAAAAAGTGACCCATCCGGTGCCACTTATGAGTTTGCAGGATGTATTCAGTATGGAAGAATTGTCTGATTTCCTGCAAAAAACGCAGGATGCCATTTCAAACAGTACATTTTCCATAGAGCCGAAGATTGATGGCTTGTCTGTGGCTCTGGAATACGAGAACGGCGTTTTTGTCCGGGGAGCTACCCGTGGAGACGGAACGGTAGGAGAGGATGTTACAGAGAATCTGAAAACCATTCGTTCCATTCCCATGACCCTGGAGAATGCCCCTGCCAGGCTTATTGTCCGGGGAGAGGTATATATGCCAAAGAAAAGCTTCCATGCCCTGAATGCTGCGCAGGAGGCCATGGGAAAGCCTTTGTTCGCAAACCCCAGAAACGCTGCGGCAGGCAGTCTACGGCAACTGGATCCTAAAATAGCTGCCTCCAGAAAACTGGATATACTGGTTTTTAACGTCCAGCTGGCAGAAGGCGTAAGCTTCCAAAGCCATTGTGAAACATTGGAGTATTTGAAGCAGCTCCGTTTTAAGGTAATTCCCTACAAAAAACTGTCTGACTCTGCCGAAATTCGGAAGGAAGTTGCCCGAATCAATGAAGAGCGCGAAAAGCTTCCCTGCGATATTGATGGTGCCGTCATTAAGTTGGACAATTTGCAGGATCGGGAAATCTTGGGCGCTACGGCGAAATTTCCCCGTTGGGCAGCGGCCTATAAATATCCTCCGGAAATAAAGCCAACGGTTGTGGAAGATGTAGTCGTTCAGGTGGGAAGAACCGGTGTACTTACCCCCAAGGCGGTGGTTCGCCCCGTGCGTCTGGCCGGCACAACGGTTACCAATGCCACATTGCACAATCAGGATTTTATTACCCGACTGGATTTGCGAATTGGCGACACTGTTTTGATCCGCAAAGCAGGGGAGATCATTCCGGAAATTCTGGAAGTGGATCTTTCCAAGCGTCCTGCCGGAACGGTGCCTTATCTGCTCCCCAGCCATTGTCCTGTATGCGGAGCAGAGACGGTACGGGATGAAGATGGTGCCTTTTTGCGATGCACCGGAGCGGAATGCCCTGCACAGCTAAGCCGGAACATTGCGCATTTTGTCAGCCGGGATGCCATGGACATAGATGGACTTGGCAGCGCAATTGTAGAAAATCTGATTGCCCAGGGGTTGATTCATTCTCCGGCAGATATATACTATCTGACCTTGGAAGAGCTTGCAAGCTTATGGAAATCCGGCTCCACCGCAGCAAAAAAATTGCTGTCCGCTATAGAAAAAAGCAAGCAGCAGGATGTAAGCCGATTGATTTATGCTTTGGGAATCCGTCAGGTGGGCGCAAAGACCGGTAAAATACTGGCAACTCACTTCGGCTCTATGGAAAATCTGATGCAGGCCTCTTTGGAGGATTTGATTGCAATTGCAGACATTGGTGAAATAACAGCCAGGGAAATCTACAGCTGGTTCCACCAGGAGCAATCCCGCCACCTGCTTCA
>CAZCRO010000051.1:0-17922 GCA_964501115.1 uncultured Oscillospiraceae bacterium | reverse complement strand
AGCTGGGTGCTGTCCACCTGTGCATGAAGGACGACGATCTGTCCAACGTGTAAGAGAGGGAAAGCAAACATGAGCAAAGTCTTATATACCGGCGGCAGGCTAGCGGTGAATGGCCAACTGCTGCGGCAGGAACTTCTGGAGGAAAACGGGAAAATCGCCGCCATCGGCACCCGGCTTCCCAGAGAAAACTGCCAGATTGTAGACTTGCAGGGGAAGACCATTTATCCAAAGCTGATTGAAGAGCATTCTCACGGTGCGTTTGGGATGGATTTTTCCCGCAACAACAGCGAAGAAATGCTTTGGCTGCTGGAACAGTATGCCCGGCAAAATGTAGGCACTATCCTGCCTACACTGATGACGGATTCCACCGAGAAAATGTGTGCCCAGCTGGATCAGGTGGTGCAGGCATCCCGCAGCAGCAAGCTGATTAAGGGCATCCATGTGGAAGGCCCCTTCCTTTCCTATGAATATAAGGGCGCAACTCCCAGACAGTATATTCAAATGCCTGATATGAAAACCGCCCAGGCGCTGGTGGAGCACGGCCAGGGACTGCTGAAGCTGGTCACGGTTGCGCCGGAACTGCCGGGGGCGGTAGAGATCGTCCGCTACTTCGTGGATCAGGGTGTCAAAGTAAACCTGGGGCACACCGGCGGAACCTACGACGAAACCATGGCCTGCATCGACCAGGGCGCGGATGGATTTACCCACACCTTCAACGGTATGCGGCTGATGCACCAGCATGAATTGGGTGCCGGCGGCTGCGCCATGCTGTCGGATGCCTACTGCGAAGCCATTTGCGATGGCCGCCATCTGCATCCCACTACCGTTCAGCTGTTGCTGAAAACCAAGGGGCTGGATCGGCTCATCCTGATTACAGACAGCATGATGGCAGCGGGCATGCCGGACGGAGAATACCGGCTTGGCTCTCTGGACATTGTGGTGGTGGATGGAGATGCCCGCACCAAGGGAGAAGATTCCCGTGCCGGAAGCACACTGCTGGCAATGGATGGTGTGCGGAACTTTGCCCGCTTTACCGGCTTGCCTCTGGAACAGGCCATTCTTCCTATGACGAAAAATCCTGCCCAGCGGTTTGGGCTGAATACCGGACGGCTGGAAGTTGGCTGCCTGGCAGAAATATTTATCGAGTAACAAAAGCGAGAAGCTGAAAGGAGAAACAATTATGGAACGTGGACAGTTTACACTTTCTGAAATTGGCAGACAGGACAAGGTGTTTGCCACCACTCTGGCGCAATTCCCTGCCTTTAAGCAAATCATCGGGGAGGTAAAGAAGGAGAACTTCACCAAGATTCTCTTCCTGGGCTGCGGCACCTCTTATTTCCTGGCAGGCGCGGCCAGCGCTTACTTTGCCAAATACAACGATATTACCTGCGACTATCTGGCTTCCTTCGAGTTCTATAAGAACACCCAGCGGTATGTAAAGCCCAATGACAAGGTTTTGCTGGTGCCCTTTACCCGGGTCGCCTCCACAACGGAGACGATGGTGGCCGTAAAGAAGGGTGTGGCGATGGACAATGTAAAGTCGCTGCAGATCACCTGCGATGATTTCTCCTATCAGTATTCCACCTGGTCTCTGTACATCCCCGATGTGCAGGAGAGCAGCATCGTGATGACCTCTACCTTCTCTTCCATGCTGTACACGGCAATGTACTTCGCCGCGGAGATGGCCGGGGACGAGACTCTGGTAAAGGCGCTGGAGGCGCTGCCGGAGGATACCGGAAAGAACATTGCCCGCTTTGCCTCCGATATGGAAGCGCTGACACAGAAGCATACGGACATGAAGGTATTCGTGGGTCTGGGCAGCGGCGAACACTATGGCCTGGCAGGCGAGGCTTCCATCAAGGTAAAGGAAATGACCCTGACACCTTCCGAGTGCTATTACTCCCTGGAGTATCGCCATGGCCCCATCTCCATTGCGGATCCCCGGACGGTGATTGCCTACTATGTTTCCGACAACACCGCCGAAGAAGATACCAAGCTGATTCAGGAACTGAAGGCGCTGGGTGCCTGCGTGGTGGCGCTTGGCAATGTGACGGAAGAAATCGCCGCCCTGGCGGATGTAAGCTACAAGACGGAGATTGGCAATGATGTCAACCTGCCGGAGCTGATCATCCCCATGCAGTATTTCGGCGCTTACCTGGCCATCGCCAGAGGCTACGATCCCGATCGCCCCCAGAACCTGACCAAGGCAATCATTCTGTAAAGTAATGTCCAAGGACATTGCAAATAAAAACAATCACGAAGGAGAAGACTATGAAGACTATGAAAAAACTGCTGGCTGTTCTTCTGGCACTGATGATGGTACTGTCCATGGCTGCATGCGTCCAGAGCGCCGGCACACCCGCAAACAACGGAGGCAATTCCACCGCCAAGAATGACGCATCCGCAGAACCCACCACCATCTATTTCTGCAACTATGCTGTGCTGGAAACCGCACACACCGACTACTGGAACGGCCTGATCGCCGACTTTGAAGCCGCTCACCCGGAATACAAGGTGGAAGTGGTTTCCGCAGCGTACAACGACGTAATGACCTATGTCACCACCCGTGTGGGCGGCGGCGAGCGGGTAGATTTGATGCTGGGCGAAATCGGCTGGGTACAGGTTCTGGCCGCCAACGGCATCATCAGCCCCATGTCCGAGGTTATGGACGAGGCCTTCCTGGCTGAGTTCGATGATTCCGTAAAGGACTGCTTCAACTATGACGGCCAGTGCTATGGCCTGCCTATGTACATGTCCAACCTGATTGTTTACGCAAACAAGAACTATCTGGAGCAGGCCAATCTGGACTATACCAACTATCCCAAGACCTCCGAGGAACTGCTGCAGTGGTGCGAAGCTCTGCAGGGCGTGAAGGATGCCTCCGGCGAGCAGGTAACCGCATTCGGTATTTCCATGGCTGAAAAGACCGCTCCCGGCGCTTTCCTGAAGTCCCTGGTGTACGCTTTCGGCGGCCACATCCTGGACGAGAACTTCCAGATCGACCTGGAGAACGAAGGCTTCAAGGAAGCTCTGGCCTTTGTAAAGGAATGCACGGATAAGGGCTACTGCCCCGTCAACTGCCTGCCCAAGGATTTCCGTCCCGGCATGGCCAGCGGCAAGGTTGCCATGTATGTAGACCAGACCTGGGGCTACTCCGGCATTTACGCGGTAGATCCCAATGCTGCTGATTACGTTGTTTCCTTCCCCGTTCCCAACATGGGCACCAACGGCACCGGCGCTACCAACCTGTCCGGCCACACTCTGATGGTTGCCAACAACGGCGAAAAGGAATCCGCCGGTGTTGCCGCCCTGCTGAAGTTCATCTTTGATTACGAGGGCACCTGGGAGCATTCTCTGGAGTCCACCCCCGCTTTCTATGCCTACGGCCCCGCCAAGGACAAGCCCATTTCCTCCGTCCTGGATGGTTCCAAGTCTTCCTCCAGCAACCTGGCTGCGGAACCCATGCTCACCGAGATGGATTCCTTCCAGATCGCCATTGCCACTATGTTCAACTCCATCTGCATGGGCGAAGCCACGGAAGAGGCCGCTCTGGCCAAGTTCACCTCCACGGTAACGCCTCTGCTGCCCTGATTTTTGCAAATCGGGTACAATTCCCTGCATGAACCGACGGGTGTAGCCGGCTTCCTCCGGCTACACCCCCAGCTTGTCAAAAAAAGCCCCGCAGAGTTTGCCGCCCCTGGCGGCAGATAAAATCAAAATCATTTTCTGGCGGAAAAGCCCGGAGTTTTTTCACCAGTCTGCCAACTTTAGATTAAAGGTGATGTACATGAGCATACCACTGAATAAAAGAGGTGTAACGGAGCGGTTGTTCTGGTGCTTGCTGCTGTTGCCGTCCATCCTGATCGTAACCTTATTTATCATTGTCCCAATTGTTGACTCCGTTTTCAAAAGTTTTACAGATTATAAGCTGGCCAATATCATCCGGAACACGACCCCCCATTGGAACAGCTTCCAGAACTACATCAAGCTGTTCGACAGCGGTGTATTGGGGGATTCTGTCGGTATTACCTTTACATTTGTAATTGTAACCACTGTTTTGAGCCTGACCATTGGTATGATCCTGGCTCTGATTTTGAATTCCAACATCAAAGGCGCCCGTTTCTTCCGCAGCATTATGATGACTCCCTGGGTGGTGCCCACGGTCATTTCCGCACTGGTATGGATCTGGATTTATCAGCCCCAATATGGACTGTTCCGATATTTGGTCAACCTGGTTACCTTTGGCAAGGTTTCGGATTTTGCCATGCTCAACAGCTCCAAAACCGCACTGATCGGTGTGATTATCGTTGCCCTGTGGAAGCAGATTCCTCTGATGACGCTGATGCTGCTGGCCGGACTGCAGAATGTTCCGGCGGATATTCTGGAAGCAGCCTATCTCGATGGCGCCAGCGGCATTGTGGGATTTTTCAAAATCACGGTGCCCTATATGTCCTCCGTGATCCAGACCTCTGTCTCCATGGTTATGATCGATAACTTCAAGCAATTCCCGCTGTTCTGGCAGATGACCTCCGGCGGACCCAACGGCTCTACAACGACTTTGGCAGTGTTGTCCTACAAGGAAGCGTTTATCAATCACAATTATGGCTCCGGTGCGGCAGTTACCACCATCTGGATGCTGCTGATGATCCTGTTTGTGTTCCTGTATAACAAGCTGTTCCCCAAGGTTGATATGGATTAAGGGAGGGAACAAGGTTATGAAAGCTAAAAAAACCGCGCTGAACATTCTTCGCTACGGATTGCTGATCTTAATCATGCTGTTTTTGATGTTCCCCATTTATTGGGTGGTAATCACTGCGTTCAAGACCAACATGGAGAGCTATCTGTATCCTCCCACAATGGTGCCCCAGGCGCCCACCCTGGAAGGGTTTATCAATCTGTTTACCAACTATCCGGAGTTCTTCGTGTATTATAAGAACAACATCATTGTGGCGGGGCTGTCCACGCTGCTGGTGTGTGTGATCGCTCTGTTCTCCGGCTACGCACTGTCCCGGGTGAGAATCAACTGGAACAAATATGTCATTGCCTTCCTGCTGTTCTCCCAGATGTTCCCGGTGGTATCCCGGCTGATCTCTCTGTACGGACTTTTGAGAAATGTCGGCCTGCTCAATACCATCCTGGGTCTGGTTCTGGCCATTACGGCCGGACAGCTGCCGTTCTCTATTACGCTTATGGCCTCCTTCTTCGACTCTGTGCCGAAGGATTTGGAAGAAGCCGCGTATATCGATGGTGCCGGCCGCTTCCGTACCATGTTTAAGGTAGTCATTCCTCTGGTGGTTCCCGGCCTGCTGGCCGTGGGTATTTACTCCTTCCTGGTTGCCTGGGATGACTATCTCTATGCCTCTACGCTGATTCAGAATGACGCGCTGCGTACCCTGTCCACCGGTGTGACACTGCGCTACCTGGGAGAACTGTCCTATGACTGGTCCCTGGTGAACTCCATCTCCGTGGTGGGCACCGTACCGATGGTTCTGGTTTTCTTCTTCTTCCAAAAGTACATGGTCAAGGGTCTTACAGCTGGTGCGGTCAAGGGTTAAAACCATGAGCCAGAACATTCTGTTTATCCTGAGTGATGACCAGTCCTATTTCGCGCAGCACCGGGTATGCCCGGAAATCATCACCCCCACGCTGGACAAACTGGCGGAGGAAGGCTGTTTCTTTGAAAATTGCTTCTGCGCCAGTCCGGTGTGTTCCCCGGCCAGAGCGTCCCTGTTGACAGGCACCATGCCTTCGTTTCACGGGATCCATGACTGGCTGATTTCCGGCAGCGTGGATGTTTCCCGGTTGCCACCGGAATGCCGGGAGCGGGAGCCGATCCGTGCCAACGAGGGGGTAGCCATCGATTTTCTGGAAGGAATCCCCACCTATACGGATATTCTGGCAGAGCATGGCTATGACATTGCCCTGTCCGGAAAGTGGCACCTGGGGGATACGATGAAAAAACGGAAGGGGTATACATACTGGAACACCATCCTGCGGGGTGGATGCCGGTACCGCTCCTATGATCTGTATGCCGATGGAAAGGTGACCGCCTACACGGACTATCTTACAGACAGGATCGCGGACAACGCCATCGACTATCTGACAAACCGCCGGGGGGAGAAGCCCTTTTATCTTGGGGTGCATTTTACGGCACCCCATACCCCCTGGGACAGATCCGAGCACCCGGAAGCCATTTGGGAACTGTATCAGCATACATCCTTTGACAGCATCCCCTGTGCCCCTGTCCATCCTGCGCAGATGAAGAATTCCTTCATCGGGGATACCCCGGAGCGGAGAAAAGAGCTGATTCGGGGGTACTTCACAGCCGTCACCGCTATGGATGCCGCCATCGGCCGCATTCTGGAAACGGTTCACGAGCTGGGACTGGAAGAGGATACCATCGTCATCTTCACCAGCGACAATGGCATGAACGTAGGCCAGCATGGTGTGTGGGGAAAGGGAAACGGCACGTATCCCCAGAATTTCTACGAGGAGTCCATCAAGGTTCCCCTGATTTTGCGGGTGCCGGGGAAAGCACCCCGGCAGGTGGAACACATGGTGAGCCACCTGGATGTATTCCCTACGCTTCTGGAGCTTTGCGGGATCGATGGTTCCGGGCAGCACAGGGAAGGCCGCTCCTTTGCCAAAACACTGGATGGGGCGCACTTCTCCAGAACCCACGTTTCTGTCTGCGCGGAGTATGGCGCTGTCCGTATGGTACGTGATGAGCGTTTCAAGTATGTCAAAAACGAGATGGACGGAGAGGATCTGCTGTTCGATTTGGAGCGGGATCCACGGGAAAACATCAATTTCCTCCCAAACCCTGCATATGCGCAGACGCTTTGCCGCATGCAGAGCCTGCTGGATGAAAGCTTCCGCCCCTACGAGTCCTCCGATAAAAACGGCCGCTTTCAATATCCCCAGGGTATGGGACAGGCGACCCTCTGCAGCCGAAAAGATGGTGTAGCTCCCTACAAACAGAATCGGGAAATGTACCATACCTCCCCCTGATACCAAACACCTCCCCAGGCAGCATTTGCCGGGGGAGGTGTTTGGTTGCAATACGCTCCGCAAGCCCCCTCCGGTGGGGATACAGCTATTGCAATCCGGGGGAAACTCTGGTATAATGACTCTGTTTATAAGGGATTTTATGCGAAAATGACGGGAGGAGCATAAATGTATCACAAATCTGGACTTCCCTGGACGAGGCACTGGGATTTTATTCTGCTGGATATTGCGGCGATGTTTGTTTCCCAGATCGTTGCGTACTATATTTACATTCCCACAGATTTTCAGCTTTCCGGAAGTCCGGAGTATTTGATGCTGCTGTTTGGCCTGCCGCTGCTGGATTTTGTGACTATTGTGGTCTTTGGCACCATGGAGGGGGTATTGCAGCGGGGGTATTTGCGGGAGCTGGCAGCTACGGCGCGCAATACGACCATCATTTTCTCCGCAGAGGCTGTGGTGTTCTTTGTGGTGAAGATGGCGGATTTTTACTCCCGTAAAAATTTCGGCTATGCGATTGTGGTGTATTTCCTGCTCAGCTATTTGGTTCGGGTGAGCTACAAGTGGTATTACCAGAAGCGGGTCATCCCCAACAAGGGGCGCAGCCTGCTGGTGATTGCGGGCGGAGAAGATCTGCCGGAGCTGAACCGCCAGCTGAATCAGGGCTATTACAATGCCTACCGCATGGCGGGCATGATTCTGGCCGATGGGGAAAAGAAGGATTGCCCTCTGGAAATCGTGGCAGACTATGAAGACGCGGACAACTGGATTCGCAAGAACTGGGTGGACGAGGTGCTCATTCTGCTCCCGCCGGAACCGGGCGTGCTGTCTCTGGCCAATGCCATTGCTTCTATGGGCATCACGGTGCATATCGGCATCAATTACATCCACAACATGGTGGGCGAAGGAAAGAAGACCGTAGAGCAGCTTGGCGGCTACGATGTACTCACGGTGTACTGGAACCGGATCAGCTTCCTGTCCTCCGCATTGAAGCGGATGATGGACATTGCGGGCGCTCTGGTAGGGTGCCTGATTACGCTGCTGGTTACGCTGGTGATCGGCCCGGCCATTTATCTTGCCTCCCCCGGGCCCGTGTTTTATGCCCAGGAGCGGATTGGCCGCAATGGCAAGGTATTTAAAATGTACAAATTCCGTTCCATGTATCCCAATGCCGATGCGCTGAAGGAAAAATACATGGAAGAAAACCGGGTGTCCGGCGGCTTTATGTTCAAGCTGGACTGGGATCCCCGGATCATTGGCAACAAGGTGCTTCCGGATGGCACAAAGAAGACCGGCATCGGAGAATTTATCCGCAAGACCAGCCTGGATGAATTCCCGCAGTTTTTGAATGTGCTCAAGGGAGACATGAGCCTGGTTGGCACCCGCCCTCCCACGAAGGATGAGTGGGTTCGCTACGAGGATCACCACCGGGCCCGTATGGCCATGCGTCCCGGCATCACCGGCATGTGGCAGGTTTCCGGCCGGAGCAACATCACAGACTTTGAAGAAGTGGTTCGTCTGGACACCCAGTATATCAACCAGTGGTCCCTGGGGCTGGACATTAAAATCCTTTGCAAGACCGTTCTGGCTGTTCTCAAGCACGAGGGCAGCATGTAGGAGACAGCATGAACCTGAAAATGCGTGTAAAACGGGTATGCAATGCCTGGTGGCATTTGCGCCCCTGCAACGATATTTACATGTTTCACCATGTAACCACCACACCCACGGTGGAGCTGAGCCTGATGCTGGATACCCAGGCGTTCTGCCGTTTTCTGGATAAGTGCAGGCGTGTGGTTCCTCTGGAACAGCTGCTGGAAGAGCAGACCGGTTCCGGCCTGTGCGCCCTGACCTTTGATGATGGGCTGGAGGATGTATATACTGTGGCCTATCCTATCTTAAAGGAAAGGGGTCTTCCCTTTACCGTGTTTGTTACCAGCGGCTTTGTGGATAAGCCGGGCTACCTGACCCGGGAGCAGCTGCTCCGGCTGGCTATGGATCCCCTGTGTACCATCGGCTCCCATGGAACCGCCCACAGACTCCTGCCGGAAATCGGGGAAGAAGCGCAGCGGGAGGAGATTTTTCAGTCCAAACAGCAGCTGGAAGCGCTGATTGGGAGGGAAGTCGGCATCTATGCCTATTCCCACGGTGCCTATACCGGGGAAATTCTGGAGCTTATGCCCCAGGCGGGCTATCGCTATGCCTGCGCGGTAGCCGGGCGGCCGGTGAGCCGTCCGTTTTACAAGGGAAAATACGCCTATCCCCGGCATTCCGTAGAGGAAGCTACCCGGGAGATGTTTGGCATTTGAGAAAGGAAGAAAACGGTGGATTCTGTACTGGCACTGTTTACCTGCTTTAACCGAAAAGAGAAAACCCGTCAGGCGGTGAAAGGGCTTGTGGAAGGAAACCCCGGGCTTTCCTTCACCTTTGTGGTGGTGGATGACAACAGCCGGGATGGAACTCCCCAGATGCTGGCGGAGGAGGACTTTGGCTGCCCCATCCATCTGGTACACGGAGACGGAAACAGCTTCTATTCCGGCGGCATGATCCTGGGCATGGAGTATATTTTCGCCCGGAATCTGGAGGCGGATTATCTGCTGATGATGAATGACGATGTGCAGTTCTATCCGGACTGTATCCGCAAGCTGGCCATCCAGAGTAAGGCGCAGGGGAATGCGGTGATCGTTGGCGCCACCTGCGACAATGGACACCAGCTGAGCTACAGCGCCATCGAGTATCTGAAGGGGATTCACTACCGTCAGATCCCTCCGGGGGAGACCAGCGTGGACGCGGATACCATGAATGCCAACTGTGTGCTGATTCCCTTTGCCTGGTTCCGTAAGGCCGGGGTGATGGACAGCCACTATCGCCACAGCCTGGGAGATTTTGACTATGGTCTTGCCCTGCGGGACTGCGGCGCCAAGCTCCATGTTTCCCGGGACTATGTGGGCATCTGCTGCGACAATCCCCAGACGGGAACCTGGCACGACCGGAGCCTGAGCCGCTGGCAGCGGCTGAAAAAGAAGGAGAGCGTAAAGGGAGATCCCATTGCCCCCTGGTTCTATTATCTGAAAAAACACTTTGGTCTGTATCATGCGGTGAAAAGCAGCGTGACACCTTATATCCGGATTCTGCTGGGGCTGTGAACCAAGTGAGAAATACTCCCGAGAGGAGAAGAGGAATGCAAAATAAGAAAAAGAATCTTGCCGTGTCCTCCCATGCCCTGATGCTGATGGGATACGACCTGATTGTTCTGGGAATTGTATCCATATTGCTGCTGGTGTTTTACCCCAGCGGCTACTATCCTGTAACCAAAAAGGAAGCCCTGGTGCACTATATGCTGGCGGCAGGCTGCATGCTGGCCGGGCGGGCCGCTGGGGATTCTTACAACAACGTGTGGCGCTATGCAGGGAACAACCTGTATGTCAACCTGATTTTTTACGATGCCCTGGCCGGTATCGCCTATTATATCATCCAGAAGATCATCCCGCTCCGGGATGTGGAATTCCTGCGGGCAGTGACGCTGTTCGCGCTGAACCTGCTGTGTGATATTCTGATGCGCCATACCTACCAGTATCTGTACGATGCCAACAGCCGTGGCTCCAGGCTGGCGGATCTTCTGCGTGCCGCGACACAGAAACTCACCGGCATCCGGGTAGAGCCTCTGGACAAGGTGCAGCAGGATCGCCGGATCAACATTGCCATCATCGGTGCCGGCCGTGTGGGTGCCGGTTTGGCGGCTGACCTGGCCAGTAATCCCAATGCGGCCTACAACGCCAAGTTCTTTGTGGATATAGACTGGAATAAAATCGGCCGGAGTATCAACGGCGTGCCGGTATTCTCCGACCAGGAGGCCAATGCCCAGGCATTCCGGGATTACAATATCCAGGAGATCGTCTTTGCCATCCCCGGCGCCACAGCCGAGCGGAAGAAGGAACTGTACACCCTGTACAAGAAGACGGGCTGCAAGCTGAAAACCTATGACTACCCCACCACCCAGTCCGTCAACGGCAAACGCAGCCTGCGGGAATTTGACGCGGAGGAATTGCTGTTCCGTCAGGCATCGGAAATTCTGAGCGAAGATACCAAGGCCTATTACCGGGGAAAGACGGTGCTCATTTCCGGCGGCGGTGGTTCCATCGGCTCGGAGCTGAGCCGGCAGATTGCCAACATCGGCCCCAAAAAGCTGGTGATTCTGGATGTATACGAAAACGGTGCCTACGACATTCAGCAGGAGCTGAAGATCAAGCACGGCAAGCAGCTGAACCTGGTGGTGGAGATCGTCTCCATTACCGATGTAGGGCAGCTGGAGCGGGTCTTCTCCAGCCACCGGCCGGATATTGTCATCCATGCCGCGGCACATAAGCACGTGCCACTGATGGAGGATAACTGCTGCGAGGCCATCAAGAACAATGTCTTCGGTACACGGAATCTGCTGGAAGTGGCAGAACGCCACGGCTGCCAAAAGTTCATCATGGTCAGCACCGACAAGGCGGTGAACCCCACCAATGTGATGGGCGCCACCAAGCGGATGTGCGAGATGGAGGTTCTGAGCCACCAGGGCAATATGAACTGTTCTGCCACCCGGTTCGGCAATGTGCTGGGCAGCAACGGCAGCGTTATCCCTCTGTTCAAGCGCCAGATCATGTATGGCGGCCCGGTCACTTTGACAGACCGGCGGATCATCCGCTATTTTATGACCATTCCGGAAGCCTCCCAGCTGGTGCTTACCTCCGGTGCCTTTGCCCGGCACGGGGAACTGTTTGTGCTGGATATGGGGAAGCCGGTACACATTCTGGAGCTGGCGGAGAATATGATCCGCCTGAGCGGCTTCGAGCCCTACCGGGATATTGACATTGTGGAAACCGGCCTGCGTCCCGGAGAGAAGCTTTACGAAGAGCTTCTGGTAAAAACCGAGGATCTGGATAAAACGGACAACGACCAGATCTTTGTGGAGCGGGACAAGCCCCTGGATCCTCAGATCATTGCGCAAAAACTCTCCCTGCTGTCGGCCGCCGTAGCAACGGAGGACGAAGACCTGTGCAGAACCGCGCTGAAACAGGCCGTGGAAACCTTCCGGGATCCGGAAGAAGTAAACCGCCAGGCAGACAGCGCCAAGGAAATGCAGGAAGTAAGGTGCTGAAAGCGCCTGTGCTTACAGAAAACACAAAAACACCGGTGCCAGACTCTGTACCAAGAGCCGGGCACCGGTGTTTTTTTCGTGTATACGCCAAGTTAAAAATTCCGGGGGATGGGTAAATCAGCCAAACAGTGCAATCAGGGAGGAAACTGTCATAACCAGCACAAACAGGTAGCTGATGGTCATGCAGATTCGCAATGCGGTGGGGGCTTTGTAGCCTTCGTTTACATCTTTGCGCCAGATGAGCAGGGTGATGAAGAGACTCCGGGGTAGCGGTTATAGATAACCGTAGTTACGCAAGCATTGGTGAAGACAACGGTGCCTTGCCGGGCGCCCGCAGCATCTCGTATTTTCCGCCTCCCTGGTGGAGCGGGAAAGCACATAAAGGTGGCGGGGATAACCGGCTTCCTTTCCGGAAGGAGGGGAAGCCGGGATTATCCCGTAAAAATGTGACAAGAATTACGCCATTTGTCAGGAATCTTTTGGCCTTGTGCCCGTTGACAAATAAGAGGGGATATTGTAAAATTTGATGGTAGAGACAGAGGTGTCTACGGGTGAGAGCCCCGGGGGCGGCTCGGTCTCTTTTTGTTTGTCCGGATGATATATTTTGTATTTGCAACCGAAAAGGAGAACTGTTACGTCATGGAAAAACTGGAACAGCTGTACGAAGGAAAAGCAAAAAAAGTATTCAAGACCGACGACCCCGAAAAGCTGATCGTTGAATACAAGGACGACGCAACCGCATTCAATGGCCTGAAAAAGGGTACCATTGCCGGTAAGGGCGTGATCAACAACGTTATGAGCAACCGCCTGATGGCCTACCTGGAAAAGCAGGGCATTCCCACCCACTTTGTGCAGGAGCTGAGCCAGCGGGAGACCCTGGTAAAGAAGGTTTCCATTGTGCCTCTGGAGGTCATCGTCCGCAATATCTCCGCCGGCTCCTTCGCCAAGCACTATGGCGTGGAAGAGGGAATCGTATTCGAGCGTCCCACCATCGAGTTCTCCTATAAAAATGACGAGCTGGGCGACCCCCTGCTGAACACGTACCATGCGCTGGCTCTCAAGCTGGCAACCCCGGAAGAAATTGCCACCATCGAGGATTACTCCTTCCGTATCAACGAAGCACTGAAGGCTTTCTGGCTTACCTGCGGCGTGACCCTGGTGGACTTCAAGCTGGAGTTCGGCCGGCTGAGCGACGGCACCATCGTGCTGGCCGATGAGATCAGCCCCGATACTTCCCGCCTGTGGGATGTAAACACCCACGAGAAGCTGGATAAGGACCGCTTCCGCCGGGATATGGGCGGCGTGGAAGAAGCCTATGCCGAAATTATGCGCCGCCTGGAAGAGCACCTGAAATAAGCCCTTCCGGCAGCAAAAAACCAAACGCACCACCGGGATTTGCTATGTAAATCCCGGAAAACCTTGTCTGACAGATTTTATAACACTAAAAACACAAACATCGGAGGAAACACACTATGGGAAACTGCGCAATCGTTGGCATCAACTGGGGCGACGAAGGCAAAGGCCGCATGGTTGACCTGCTGACCCAGGATTACGACATTGTAGTTCGTTACCAGGGCGGCGGCAATGCCGGCCACACCGTTATCAATGAATTTGGTAAGTTCGCTCTGCATCTTCTGCCCTCCGGCATTTTCCGCCAGGGCGTTGTGAACATTCTGGGCAACGGCGTTGCGCTGGACCCGGAGAACCTGTGGAAGGAAATGCAGGAAGTAATGGCACAGGGCGTTGCCCTCACCCCTGAAAACCTGAAAATTTCCGACCGTGCTTCCCTGCTGATGCCCTGGCACCGGCTGCTGGACGGCCTGGAAGAAGCCCGGCTGGCAGATAAGAAGTTCGGCTCCACCCGCCAGGGTATCGCCCCTTTCTATGCCGATAAGTACGCCAAGAAGACCGTTCTGGCTGGCGAGCTGCTCTATCCGGAGCACCTGAAGGAGCACCTGAAGGATCTGCTGGAGTGGAAGAACCTGACCCTCACCGGCGTTTACGGTGCCGAGCCTGTGACCATGGACGATCTGATGGCCTGGGTGGATGGCTACTGCGAAAAGATCAAGCCCTATATTGCCGATACCGGCGTATTCCTGCGGGATGCCCAGGCTGCCGGCAAGAAGGTGCTCTTCGAGGCACAGCTGGGCTCCCTGCGTGACCTGGACTATGGTATCCACCCCTATACCACCTCTTCCAACCCCATTGCCGCTTACGCACCCGTAGGCTCCGGCATGCCCAATGCCAGACTGGATGAGATCGTGGGCGTTGTCAAGGCTTACAGTAGTTGCGTCGGCGAAGGCCCCTTCACCTGCGAGATGTTCGGCGAAGAAGCCGACAAGCTCAGAGAAGCCGGATTTGAATATGGCGCGAAAACCGGCCGTCCCCGCCGGGTTGGCCCCATCGACATTGTGGCTACCCGCTACGGCGTAAGATGCCAGGGCGCTACCAACATCGCCCTGACCAAGATGGACGTGATGGGCTATATGGAAAAGATCCCCGTCTGCGTGCGTTACGAGCTCAATGGTGTGGAAACGGACGAGTTCCCCTTCCCCGCCATCCTGGCAGATGCCAAGCCCGTGATTGAGTATGTGGACGGCTGGAACTGCGATATTTCCGCTTGCCGTACCTGGGAAGAGCTGCCCGAAAATGCCCGGAAGTACGTGGAGTACATCGAGGAGCAGATCGGCTGCCACATTGGCTATGTTTCTGTTGGCCCCGAGCGGGACAGCATCATCTACCGCTAAGAGGAGACACTATGACTGACCGTTATGAATCCCCCCTGAGTTCCCGGTACGCTTCTTCCTATATGCTGCACCTGTTCTCCCAGGATGTGCGCTATCAGACCTGGCGCAAGCTCTGGGTGGCTCTGGCCAAGGCCGAGCACAAGCTGGGACTGAACATCACCCAGGAGCAGGTGGAGGAGCTGGAAGCCCATATTACCGATATTGATTACGAGGTGGCCGCCCAGCGGGAGAAGCTGGTGCGCCACGATGTAATGGCCCATGTGTATGCCTATGGCCTGGTGGCACCCTCTGCTGCCGGTATTATCCACCTGGGTGCCACCAGCTGCTATGTCACCGACAATGCGGATATTGTGATCTACCGGGATGGCCTGCGCTATCTGCGGGGAGAACTGCTGAAGGTTGTGGCCAACCTGGCGGATTTTGCGGAAAAATACAAGGCCATGCCCACCCTGGGCTATACCCACTATCAGCCGGCCCAGCTGGTGACCGTGGGCAAGCGTGCCACCCTCTGGATGCAGGATCTGCTGGCCGATCTGGAAGAGCTGGACTTTGTGATTGACAACATGCGTTTCCTGGGCTGCCGGGGCACTACCGGCACGGAGGCCAGCTTTGTGGAGCTGTTCGACGGGGATACCGCCAAGATCGACGAGATGAACCGGATGATCTCCGCGGACTTCGGCTTTGACCGGTGCTTTGCCGTGTGCGGCCAGACCTATCCCCGGAAGCTGGACAGCCGTATCCTGAACGTACTTTCCTCCATCGCCCAGAGCTGCTACCGCATGGCCAACGACATCCGCCTGCTGCAGCACGACCGCCAGGTGGAGGAACCCTTTGAAAAGAACCAGATTGGCTCTTCCGCCATGCCCTACAAGCGCAATCCCATGCGCTGCGAGCGGATCTGCTCTCTGTCCCGCTACCTGATGGCCGATGCCCTGAATGCGCCCATGACCGCCTCTACCCAGTGGCTGGAGCGCACTCTGGATGACTCTGCCAACCGCCGCATTTCCCTGCCGGAGGGTTTCCTGTGCGCCGATGCCGTCCTGCGTCTGGCACAGAATGTCACCGACGGGCTGCATGTAAACGAGAAGATCGTGGAGCGCACGGTGCGGGAATATCTGCCTTTTATGACCTCCGAAAATCTGATGATGGAGGCTACCAAGCGGGGCGGCGACCGACAGGAGCTGCATGAGATCATCCGCTCCTGCTCTATGGAAGCCACTGCCCGGATGAAAAACGGAGAAAGCTGCAATCTGCTGGAGCTGCTGTCTGCCCGGAAAGAATTCGGCATGACCCCCCAGGAGATGGAGGCGCTGCTGGATCCCAGACTGTATGTAGGCCGCTGCCCGGAGCAGGTGGATGCCTTCCTGGAAACCGTTGCCCCTCTGATTGCCGGAATTCACCGGGAAACCGCGGAAATCAATCTCTAACGCAAAAAGAAGGAATCTACATTGGAAAAAATTCTGGTTTTGGACTTTGGCGGCCAGTATAACCAGCTGATTGCCCGCCGGGTTCGGGATCTGCATGTGTATGCGGAGATCGAGCAGTACGATGCCATCACCCCGGAAGAAATCCTGACCCGGGGCTACAAAGGCATCATCTTTACCGGCGGCCCCAACAGCGTGTATGATATGGCCTCCCCCCACTATGACCCCAAGGTGCTGACTCTGGGTATCCCTGTGCTGGGCATCTGCTATGGCGCCCAGCTCACCGCCTGGATGGCTGGCGGCAGCGTCATCACCGCGGAAACCTCCGAATATGGCAAAATTTCCCTGACCATCGGGAAGAAGCATTCCAAACTCTTCCAGGATGTGCCGGAGGAAAGTACCGTATGGATGAGCCACACCGACCGGATCTGTGATCTGCCCCAGGGCTTTGAGATCACAGCTTACACTCAGCAGTGTTCCGTGGCGGCAATGGAAAATGAGGAACGGAAGCTCTATGCTGTGCAGTTCCACCCGGAGGTCACCCACAGCCAGTTCGGCAAGCAGATGCTGCGCAACTTCCTTTACAACGTGTGCGGCTGTGCCGGGGACTGGCAGATGGATTCCTTTATCGAGGATACCGTGGCCGCTCTGCGGGAACGGATCGGGGATAAGAAGGTCATTCTGGGTCTGTCCGGTGGCGTGGATTCCTCTGTGGCCGCCGGCCTGATCAGCCGGGCCGTGGGCAATCAGCTCACCTGTGTGTTTGTAGACCAGGGACTGATGCGCAAGGACGAGGGCGACTTCGTGGAAGAGACATTCACCCGCCTGTTTGATATGCACTTTGTCCGGGTCAATTGTCAGGAGCACTTCCTGCGCTGCCTCAAGGGCGTAACGGATCCGGAAGCCAAGCGGCAGATCATCGGTACGGAATTTTATAAGGTCTTCTGGGAGGAAGTGCGCCGCCAGGGCGGCAACGATGCTTTCTTCGCCCAGGGCACCATTTATCCGGACTGCATTGAGTCCGGAAAAGGAAACGCGGACAAGATCAAAACCCACCACAACAAGGTGGCGATGCCCCAGGATGTGCAATTCCTGGATATTCTTGAGCCGCTGGATCACCTCTTTAAGGACGAAGTCCGCCGGGTGGGCGAACAGCTGGGCATCCCCCACGAGCTGGTGTGGCGCCAGCCTTTCCCCGGCCCCGGCCTGGGTGTGCGGATTATCGGAGAGATCACCGCGGAAAAGGTTCGGATTCTTCAGGAGGCGGACTGGGTTCTGCGGGATGAAATGGCCAGGAACGGCTATGAGAGCCAGATGGCGCAGTTTTTCTGCGTCCTGCCGGGGGTAAGCACCGTCGGCGTTATGGGTGACCACCGGACGTATGACCACCTGCTCGCCATCCGTGCCGTCACCACCGACGATTTCATGACCGCCGACTGGGCCCGTATCCCCTACGACCTGCTGGCCAAGGTATCCAACCGGATCACCAATGAAGTAAAACACATCAACCGGGTCGTCTACGACATCACCTCCAAACCCCCGGCAACGGTGGAGTGGGAATGACCCACGGAAAGCCAAAAGTCATTGATTTGCAAGGCTTTTTCGG
>CAZCRO010000050.1:0-19299 GCA_964501115.1 uncultured Oscillospiraceae bacterium | reverse complement strand
TTGGGTCGATAGCCGAAACAAGGTGAATTATAGCGAATTATTCAGAGGTTCCTTAAATTTTTTGTTGATTCTATCAACAGCCGGTGGTATAATCCTCCTTATCCGGCCGAAAGCCCGAATGAAACGTTGATATGGAGGTGGTTCTTCTGTTTTTTAGGCATTTTGTATTTCCGTCGCGGAGGGGCAAGCCCATTAACATTCGCAGTCAGTTCCTGATTTATATTGTTGCCTCGCTGCTGATCCTGGTATCTTTGGCCACATATACCAAAGTCGTTACCCAGAAAACCATCGGGGAGATCCACACGGAGTATGCCCAGACCATCTGCCAGGATTTCAATACAGAAATCACCCTGATGAATAAGCAGCTGGACAGCACCTTCCTGTTTCTGCACTATAACAGCGCTGTGCAGGCGCTGATTTCCAGCGAGTCCTACCGTTCAATCCCCGGTCAGCTCATTGACAATGTGGATATGGCGATTGCCACTGCTTCCCAGCTGAATAATTCTGTTTCCGATATTGCCTTATACAACGGCACGATTTCCTATTCCAAGCTATATGAGAAAGAAAACCTGCGTGCTATGACGGAGCTTCTGCCCCAGGATTCCGTTGTGACCTGCCTGGGCATTCAGAAGCCCGTGGCCTATCACAAAGAGCAGCTTTACCTGACCTTTGGGCAGCGGATTTACTCCGACTGCCGGGAGATCGGTGCGGTGTTCATTTCTATCAATCTGGATTACCTGTTCCAGAAGCTGCCCAGTGGACCGGACAGAGCGTTCCTTCTGTGGGATCAGGCAGGGCAGGTATATACCAGCCAGATATCTGATAATCTCACCGCTGCCGCAGAACAGATTTTGACCTGCACCCCCCAGGAGCTCCTGGTTCAGACACCCAATATCCCCGGATATATGCTCTATGTGCAGTCCCTGCCTGAGGTGCGCAGCACGCTTATCGGCATTATCGATACCGGTCTGCACCAGGGAGATGTACATGCCCGTGTCAGCACCAGCTATGTGCTTATTCTGCTGTTTCTGATCTTTTCCCTGGGTTCTGCCCTGGTGTTCTTCCGCAATTATCTTCGGCCCATCCATCAGCTGAATGAGGCCATTGTTTATATCCGTTACAATCCGCTGTGCCAGCTGGAGGAGCCTTTGCAGCTCCAGGGCTGTGCGGAAATCCAGACCATCGGAGACAATCTGACGCAGATGCTGTCTTCCCTGAATGAAATGAACGAGAAAGTGAAGGAGGCATCTGAGCAGCTGTACAAAATGGAAATTGCCAAGCAAAACGCGGAAATTGCCTACCTTCGGCTGCAAATCAATCCCCACTTCCTCTATAACACATTGGAGCTGATCCGCGCCTCCGCTGAGAATGGAGATAATAAAACCGCAGTCTCTGCGACGGTCTGTGTGGGTAAAATCCTGCGCTACAGCGTCAAGGGTGGTGCTACGGCCCCCTTGAAGGAAGAAATTGAGGTCATCCGGGCCTATGTCAGCATCCAGCAGGCCCGGCGAAATACCCCCGTCACCACGATTTACAGCATTCCTGCCTCCGTTCAGCAAATACCTGTCATGAAGATGATTCTCCAACCGCTGGTAGAAAACGCCTTCCTCCACGGTCTGGCCTCCCGACAGGAGGATGCCGTCCTGTTTATCAGTGCGTCCCGGTCCGGCAATAAGCTGTGCATTTCCATCCGGGATAATGGCGGGGGAATCGATCCGGAAACCCTCCATACCCTCCAAGCCCAGCTTCATGATGAAGCACCGGACACCAGCAGCCATCTCGGACTGTGCAATACCCATACCCGTATTCGGCTTCAGTATGGTCCGCCCTACGGTGTTGAGCTGTCCAGTGCCCCGGGTGACGGTACCCACATCACCCTTACGCTTCCCGCCGACTTTTAAAATGACCCAGGAGGTAGCTATTTTTGTTTAAAGTACTTCTCGTAGACGATGTGACAGCGATCCAGGATTCTCTGCGCAATTCCATCGACTGGAAACAATACAGCATGGAAATCGCCGCCACCGCCTGCGATGGTGCCGAAGCGATGCAGATTGTCCAAGCCATGCCCATTGATCTGGTTATTACAGATATCCAGATGGGGCAGCATGGTGGCCTGGAGCTGTGCCAGAAACTGGCGGAGTCCTATCCACACATTAAAATTATCATTATGAGCGGCTTTGCCGAATTCTCTTATGCGCAAAAAGCCATCAAATACGGCGTTCTCGGCTACTGCCTGAAGCCGCTGGAATATGGTGAACTGTGCCGCCACCTGTCCCGTGCTGCCCAGCTGCTGCGGGGTGCCACCAGTCAGCCGAACTATGATGACCTGCTGGATGCGCTGAGCAGCAACAACCCCGACGGCATTACCAAAATACTGAAAAAGCTGGGATATGCCCTTCCGGAATGCTATTTGGCAATATCTGTCGGCAGCCAACGGCTGTCGCTGGAGCCGAAAGCCGGCCTTTGGGTGCGCATTGGCCGCAGACAGTATGCCTATATCACCTATGCGCCGATCCCGCAAAGCCTAATCTCACCGCTGATCTGCGATGGAAATGCCAGCTTTTGTACGAAGCCGGAAAAGGTTTCTGTTGCCAATCTATACGCAGAAATCAATCAGCTATGCATTGGTGCCTTTCAATTTTTCGTTGATCCCCAACAGCGCTGCGTCAACACGCCCATTCACGATACAGCCACGGAACGCTTGGCAGAGGTCTCCCGCTATGTCAGTGACGGCGAGCGGGAACAGATCTGCAGCTGCCTGGAACGGATCCGCAGTAACAGCAGAGGCTTCACCGTCCGCTCCGCTTTGCGGCTGTACCATCTTGTCACCATCAGCAAGCTCTTTCCGAAGGGAGAATACGAGGATATCTTCAACACAGAGCAGATGGTATACAAGTACGGTTCCTTAACGAATATGCTCGATGATCTGATTCGCTATCTCTCCACCGGCAACGAAGAACCGGAAGACAGCAGCCTGTCCAACACCAGGTTCCTGCAAATGATGGCTTACATCAACGAAAACTATACCCAGGATATTTCTCTGACCCAGATGGGCGATGAGCTCCATTTGAACAGTAACTATCTTTCCCAGATTTTCAAGCGGGAAACGGGCGTTACCTTTTCCAAATATATTGTCAATTTGCGCATTGAAAAGGCTAAGGTTCTGCTGGCAACCGGAAACTATTCCATTGGTAAAACTGCCCAGGAGGTCGGCTTCAACGACTATTTCTACTTCCTGAAAACATTCAAACGCATCACCGGCATGACCCCCAGGCAGTACTGCATCGGCGATATCCCGGACTGATCCACTGTAACCACCCCGCATCGTTTTTTACGGTGCGGGGCGTTTTACACCTTCGGGGTTGTGCAATATGTCTTATTTCCTGGGTGCCGACTTCTGCTTTCCGTAGATTTTCGCCAAGAAAACTCCATATGTTTTCAATATTTTTCCATATCAATCCCGTTGGAAAATGCTATAATAATGTGGAATCAATCGAAAGGCAAGGAGTTTGTGCCATGAGCCAGTTTACTTATGCCCTGCGCTGTGTTGTCCAGCCGGGCTTTCACGAGGAGGAACGCCTGAATGCGCTGATTTCTTTTGCCCGCCGGGGCCAGATGGATGAGATCATGTTCTTCCTCAACTGTGAGGATCTGAATACCGGGCATCTGACACCTGCGGAAACGCAGGAATGGCTGAATACCCTGTCCAGATGCCGCCAGGCCTGCCTGAAGGCTGGAATACGCTTCTCCATGAACCCCTGGACCACGCTTTTGCACGAAGACCGTGGCCGTCTGCTAAAAAGCGGACAGACATTCACCACCATGGTAGATATGAATGGCCGCCAGGCACAGGCTGTGGCCTGCCCGCTGGACGAAAACTTTTTGTCCTACCTGACAGAGTGCTATGGTCAGTATGCCACCCTGGAGCCTCACACACTTTGGATCGAGGACGATTTCCGCCTGCATGGCCATGCGCCGCTTCAGTGGGGTGGGTGCTTCTGCGACCGGCACATGGCGCAGTACTGCGCCAGGCTGGGAAGAACCGTTAGCCGGGAGGATTTTTATTCCCACCTTCTGGCCGGCGATGACGACTGCCGGCAAGCATGGATGGATGTATCCCGGAAAACCATGGTAGATCTTGCAGCCCGGCTCAGCCATCGGGTCCACACCGTTAGCCCCAAGACCCGGATGGCTTTGATGTGCTCCAACCCCATTGTCCACGCTGCCGAGGGCCGGGACTGGTACGGTATTTTGGACGCTTTGGGAGAAGGCGCGGTCGTTCGCCCCCATCTGCCGGCTTACGAGGAAATCCCTGCTAAGGATTATCTGTGGCATTTCTGCTGCGCCAGCCGACTGACTGCGGCTGTTACGGAGGAGGCTTCCATCTCCCTCTGGCCTGAGCTGGATAATTTTCCCTATTCCCGTTTTTCCAAATCCCATCGCTTTTCCCGGTTGCAGATTCTCCTGACACTGGCGCTCAACGCCGACGGCATTACCATGAACATTGTGGATATGATCGGCAACGGCGTCCGTAGTAACGAAACAATGGATCAAATGCTGACCCAGATTCATCCCTTGCTCAATCATTTCTCCGGTATGCTGCCGGTAACTGCACAGCAGGGCGTACTGGTACCTTTCTGCGAAACCTCCGGTTATACCATCCGCCCCCACGATCCCCAGGGGATGATGGATATTTATCCTGGAGAGACCTATTTTGCCTCGCTGCTTTCCGCTTATGGCATTGCCAACCGTATCACGCCCCAGCTCCCCCAGGACGCAGGCCATGTGATCGCCATTTCCGGCCAGTATCTGCGAAATTTGACACGGGAGGAGCGATGCCGACTTTTCCGGGGCAACCGTATTCTGCTGGATGGTGAGGCCGCACTGACCTTGCATCAGCTGGGCCAAGGCGATTTGGCAGGCATCCAGGATGCCTGCATCGAGCAGCGGCCAGACCGGGCCTACGAAGAATTCACCGGACTGGAGCTGCTGGGCGTTACAGACCCCCGCATCACCGCGCAGCACTACACCTGCGGCAAATACATTCGCATTCGCTATGACAGCGCGGCGCACCCTCTCTCCTGGCTGTATACCTACAACGGCGAGCAAATCGGACCGGGGATCGTCCGCCACGGCGATGTGCTGATTTTGCCCCAGTCCAGAGGCTGGCAGCCATCTTACCAGCATTTGAATCCCTTTGCCATGAAAATTGTCAAGGATTTTCTCCGTGGCAGCGCCCCCATGCTGGAAGAATCCTGCAACCTGCTTTGCCTGTGCTATGCGCTTCCCACTGGAAAGGTGCTGCTTATCGCAAACTGCACCAGTGATGACCAGCCCCAGCTGGTACTGTCCGGCTTGGACGGGGCCAGGGCTCGTTGCTTCAGTGCCCAGAATCCCGAAGGTAAGGACATTCCCATCCGTTATCGGGCAGATGGCGCTTTGATTATGGAAGAATCCCTTCCATCCATGGACGTAAAGCTATTTGCGCTGGATGGAATCACTGCCTGACATACGGAGGTTTCTATGGGTATCCCCGCTTTCTTTGCGCCCCTGGATCATCTTTTGGAAGAATTCTGCGATCTGGGCGTGCCCGGCATTGACTGTGCCGCTTATCATCATGGCCGCTGTGTTTACCGCCGGCAGGTAGGTTTTCGGGATCTGGAGCATCGGATCCCCATGGACGGCTCGGAACTCTTGTTTTTGTATTCCTGCTCCAAACCGATCACCTGCACTGCCGCGCTCCAGCTGGTGGAGGTCGGCCTGTTGGACCTGGGTGCGCCATTATGGGAGTACATGCCGGAATTCCGGCATATGACAGTTCGGCAGGCAGAGCATATTGTGCCTGCCGAAGGCCCCATTCTGGTGCGGCATCTGATGAGCATGAGCGCAGGCTTTACCTACCGGATGGACCTTCCCTGTTATCCATCCTTTCATAAGGAAACACAAGGCCGCTGTCCCACCGCCCAGCTGGGCAAGTTCCTTTCCCGCGAGCCCCTGGCGTTTCATCCGGGCAGCCGCTGGGAGTACAGCGTTTGCCATGATGTTTTGGCCGCACTTGTGGAGACGGTCAGCGCTCAGCGCTTCAGCGACTATGTAGATGTCCACATCTTCCGGCCCTTGGAAATGACGCGCTCCACCTTTCGGCTTTCTGTGCCGGATCCGGAGCAGATTGCCACCCAGTATACCTGGAAAGGAGCCCCAGTCCCTTGTGAGAAAGCACTGCAGCTTTACGCATTGGGAACAGAATACGAAAGTGGTGGGGCCGGCTGTGTCAGCTGTGTCGATGACATGATGCGCTTTGCGGAAGCCTTGCGCACGGGCGGCACCATTCTGAAGCCGGAAACCATCCGCCTGCTTGCCGGGGACGAAACTACCCATTTGGACCGGCACATCTTCGATTCCTGGGGGCTGACAGACTACGGCTATGGGCTGGGTGTCCGCTGTCCCCGCGCCGGAGGCAGTGCCACAGACTTCGGCTGGGATGGTGCAGCCGGCTCCTTACTGGCCGTCGATCAGGCAAATGAGCTCACCTTTTTCTATGCGCAGCATATGCTGGGAACTCCCGCCCATATTAACCGTCTCCGGCTTGTCCCACTGATTCGGGACATTGTCCGGCAATAATACCTGAATCTGAGGTGCTACCGTGAAAATATACCTTCCCGACTATCCGCGACCCCAACTGCGCCGGGACCACTGGGTGAATCTGAATGGACTCTGGCAGTTTGCCTTTGACGATGACGACCGGGGCCTGCGGGAAAACTGGCAATTTGGATTTCCCCAGCAGCACACCATTCGGGTTCCCTTTACCTATGAGACCACTGCCGGCGGCATTGGAGATCCTGCAGAGCACCGCCATGTGTGGTACTGCCGAAGCTTCCAGGCGGAAATCGGCGACCATCGGACGCTGCTGCATTTTGAGGGCTGCGACTGGCAGACGCAGGTGTACATCAACGGGCAAATGGCCGGTGCACACCGCGGCGGCTATGCGCGCTTCTCCTTTGATATTACCGATCTTCTCCGTCCGGGAGAGAACCAATTGATTGTTCGGGTATCCGACAGCCTCAGCCGCAGTCAGCCCCGTGGCAAACAGCGGTGGCGTAAGGAGAATTTTGCCTGCTGGTATTCGCCAACCACAGGCATTTGGAAGACGGTTTGGCTGGAACAAGTTCCGTCCAGCCGAATTGATGCGCTGAAGCTGACCCCATGCATGTCAACTGCCAGCATTCAAATAGATGTGAAGCTTTTGGACTCCCAGGAGGGAGATCTGTGCCAGGCCACTGCCTGGTTTGGCGACATCCAAGTCGGTATGACAGCCACTTCCGTAAAAGAGGGTATGGCGAATTTTAGCCTCAGTGTTGCCAGCCAGGAGGTATGCGAAGACGATTTCCTCGGCTGGGCCCCGGAGCATCCCCATTTGTACGATTTGGATGTGCAGCTGCTCCGAAAAGGAGAGACCATTGACCAGGTCAGCTCCTATTTCGGTATGCGGGACATTACCCTGCAGGGCGGCAAGATCCTGCTGAACGACACGGTCTATTACCAGCGCCTCATTCTGGACCAGGGCTACTGGAAGGATACCGGCCTTACGCCCCCCAGCGAGGAGGCCATCCAGGACGAGATCCGCAAAATCAAAGCGATGGGGTATAACGGTATCCGCAAGCATCAAAAGATCGAAGATGCGCGATATCTCTACTGGTGCGACCGCATGGGTCTGCTGGTTTGGAGTGAATATCCTGCCGCGTATCTCTATAACGACGATGCCGTTGAATGGATGACCCAGGAATGGATGGAGATCCTGCGGCAGAATTACAACCATCCCTGCATTGTCACCTGGGTTCCCTTCAACGAAAGCTGGGGCGTCCCCCATGTCCGCAGCAGCAAACCCCAGCAGCATTTTACCCAGGCCATCTACCATCTGACCAAGGCTTTGGATCCCATGCGCCCCGTGGTCTGCAATGACGGTTGGGAGCACACGGTCTCAGACATTCTTACGCTGCACGATTATGTGGAGGAGGGGGATGTACTTTACCGCCATTACTCCCAGCAGCGGGACGCTTTCCTCCGGGGGGACATCCCCTTTATGTCCTGCGGTGTTCGGTATGCCTTTGCCGAGGGCTTCCAGTATCGGGGACAGCCCATCCTTTTCAGCGAATTTGGCGGCATCGCCTTCGATGGTGACGGCTGGGGCTATGGCAAGCAGGTTTGCGATGAAAAGAGTTTTCTGGAGCGTTTTGACAGTGTGGTCACTGCAATCAAAAAGCTGGATTACTGCTGCGGCTACTGCTACACGCAGGTCACGGATGTGGAGCAGGAGAAAAACGGGCTGATGGATATGGAGCGGAATTTTAAAGTCGATCCCCAGGCACTGCAGGAAATCAACCTGCGCCGTCTCTGATTGGAAGACAAATCTGGAACAGAAAGAAGGTATTCCCATGAAAATTCGTCCCGACGGCTGGATCCGCCGCTTTTTGCAAACCCAACTCACCGGTTTGACCGGCCATATTGAGGAGGCTGGCTATCCCTTTGACACCGTATGCTGGGGACAACCGGATTACGAATCCTGCAACGAAAACCCCCAATGGTGGGTTTATGAGCAGACTGCCTACTGGCTGGATGGTATGCTGCGCTGTGCTATTCTGCTGGAAGATTCTGAGCATCTGAGCAAAGCAAAGCAAATTATCTATCATGTACTGGACCAGGCCGACCCGGACGGCTACCTGGGCCCGAAATTTCTGAAGGTCAATCATCCCTGGAACCGTTGGCCGCATGTGGTCTTTTTCCGGGCCTGTATGGCCATGTATGACTACAATCAGGATCCCCGGATTCTGCGGCAAATGACTGCCCACTATCTGACCAGTCCTGCTGACTATTCCACGGGCCGGGATGTATTGAACGTGGAAATTATGCTGTGGCTCTACGGAAAAACCAAAAACGCACAGCTGCTTGCCCTGGCAGAACGTACTTACGACGCGTACAACCAGAAGACCACCGACGATCTCAGCGACAGCCAGGCCCTGTCTGACCGAAAGCCCTACTCCCACGGTGTCAGCTACAATGAGTATTTTAAGCTGGGTGCCATTCTCTACATTCACACCGGCAACAGCAGATATCTCACCGTCAGCCGCCGGGCCTATCAAAAGCTGGAGCGTATGTTCCTGCTGCCTTCCGGCTGCCATTGCAGCAACGAGTTTCTCATCAGCAATCACTATATGCAGAGCAGTGAAACCTGCAATGTGACGGACTATACCTGGGCACTGTCCTATCTTCTGGATGCCACGGGGGAAGGGCACTATGCGGATCGGGTGGAACAGTGCGTCTTCAACGCCGGTATAGGTGCCGTCCTGGAGGATTTCAAGGGGCTGCAGTATTTTTCCTGTGCCAACCAGATTCTGGCGGATTGCCATTCCAATCACAACGCTTTCTTCCGGGGGTCTGCCTGGATGAGCTACCGTCCCAATCCCGGTACGGAGTGTTGTCCGGGAAATGTCAACCGTTTTATGCCAAACTACGCACTTAACAGCTGGCGGCAGGACGGCGAGAACCTTTTCTGCCGCTTCTATGGTCCCTGTACTGTGGAAACGACCATTCTCGATCACGCAGTCACCATTGCGCAGCAGACCAATTATCCCTTTACGGAGGATATTTCCTATCGCATAACTTCGCAAGTGCCCTTTACCCTCCATCTGCGTGTTCCCGGCTGGTGCAAAGGCACCACGATCACCCTGAACGGCAATGTACTGACCCCGAACGTCTGCTTTGGCTTTGTCAGCATTGCCATCCCCGGCTCTTGTACATTGTCCGTTGCCATGGAATCGGAGGTTCAGGTCCATCACGCCGGCAGCTTTGTCTGGTTTTCCAAGGGGCCGCTGGTCTACAGCCTGGGTATGAAGGGGCGCAGGGAAATTGACACCTCGGAGCCCAAATCTTCTCCTGCGTTCCCTGCGTATAATCTTTACCCCGACCGGCAGTGGCGCTACTGCATTACAGGCAGCCCAAGCTTCCAGCCCTGTCCAGAAGCCAACTGGTTTGATTTGGATATGCCCCTGCCCTGCCTGGAGGTTTCCGCCCAGGAGATCACCAATTGGGATTTGGAGCATAAAAACAAGGTGCGCAATTACTACAATCTTTACGAAGGAAAATACGATTATCGCACGGGGGATTTTACATTTACCCCCCCACTGTTGTCCAACCGCAAAATTCAGCTTGCGCCCACACCGCCCGCCACAATTCGCCTGTATCCCTACGGGGCCTGTAAGCTGCGGATGACCGTATTCAACAAAAAATAACCTTTCTTTCCGGAAAGAAGGAATTCTATGAAGAAAAGGATGATCTTGCACAACGGCCACCGGAAAGCCTGCGAAGCGCTTTTCGCTGCCTTGCAGCCATATTTTCCTGACTGCCTGATCTGTGACAGCCGTGTCGATTCCTGCCGCAATATGATCGCACTGGAGATAGATTCTCAGCTGGGAGGAAACCGGATTTATGTCAGCTCCCCGAAAGGTTCGGAGCAGTCCATCGTGATCCAGGGCAGCTGCGAGGCACAGCTGTACTATGGCGTTATGGATTTTATCCATTGCTATCTTCCCAAGAATTGGAACTTCCGGGATACCGGCCATGGGCAAATCCTGCCGGAGACCTTCCTTCCCTATGAAAAAGTCAGTGCGCCCCGGATTCTGCATCGAGGACTGTGGACCTGGGGGCATGTTGTCTACGATTATCGCCGCTACATCGACCATATGGCTGCGCTGAAGCTGAACACGCTGATTCTGTGGAATGATTATCTGCCCACAAATATCCACGATGTCCTTCGCTATGCCCATGACAATTACATCCGCGTGTATTTGGGCTATTCCTGGGGATGGGATACAACCATGCCCGAGATCATTACCCAGGAATATCTCCAGCAGGTAGAGGCCCAGGCACTGGAAACCTATCAGCAGGTATATCGGGATATTCCCTGTGACGGAATTTATATTCAGACCTTTACAGAGCATGCCAACGATACCATTGACGGTGCCTGTGTGGCTGACACTGTCGTGGCGCTGGTCAATCGCGTTGGCGGTGCCATTCTTGCCCGGCAGCCAGAGCTGAATATTCTTTTTGGGCTCCATGCCACTTCTGTTATGAACCGACTGGACAGCATTGCCCGGCTGGATCCGCGGATCTCCATTATCTGGGAGGATGTCGGCGCTTTCCCCTGGGATTACCTGCCCCAGGACGGTGACTTTTCCGATACCCTGGCCCGGACGCAAGCGCTCCAGAATCTACGCCCTGCAGGCGGCTTTGGCGGTGTGCTCAAAGGGTATCTCACTTTGGACTGGACGCAGTTTCAGCATCCTGAAGGCCCGGCACCACTCGGGGTTTCCGCCCCGGATTTCGTGCGGGATATGGCCCGGAAGCGCAAAAGCGCCATGCGTCACTACCAGGCAGCCTGGCTGAAATACGCCCCGGAAGCCCTGGCCCTCATCCGGGAGCTGAGGCCGGACGCTATGATGACCTGCCTGGTTGAGGATGCCTGCTTTGAGGAAATGGTCAATTTCCCCACTGCCCTCCTGGCATCCATGCTTTGGGACAGTCACCGGGACATCGGTGACATCGTCTATGAAACCGCACTGCGCCCGGATGTTACCTTTGTCTAGCGCACGCCCCCAACAGAAAGGACCCTGCCCAATGAATTCTCTTTTTCTTCCGGATGGAAAGCTGTACCGTCTATTGTCCCGACTGACGCAACTGCTGTGGGTCAATTTGCTGGTGAGTATCAGCTCCATACCCCTGTTTACCGTTGGCGCCTCTGTCACCGCCATGCATAAAGTTCTCTATGCTATCTTTCAAAATGAGGACATTCCCATAGCAAAAACCTTCTTCCGTGCCTTCCGCAGCAACTTCCGCCAGGCGACTGCCATTTGGATGCTCTATCTGGGTGTTTTCCTTTGCGGGGCACTGGACTGCATCTTTTTCCAGACCCTTCCCGAGGAGGCACGTTACTTGCCCCTGACGGTTATCCTGGTGCTGTGCTTCGCACTTTTGATGAGCTTTGTCTGGGTATTCCTCCTGCAGTCCCGATACAAAAACCGGGTGTGGAGCACCATTCGGCTTTCCTTCGTTCTTTGGCTTTCCCATCCCTTCCGGACCATTGCGATGCTGGTTGCCTGGGCGGCCCCCCTGCTCCTGACCCTCCAGTTCTTCCAGATTGCCCCCCTGTTCTTTTTCCTGGGGGCTTCCCTGAGCGGCCTGCTGCAGGCTGCGGTATACCACAGTGTACTTTGCCAGCTGGACAAGCAGGCAGAAAATACCTAAACCGTCCCGTATATACAAACAACAATAATGGAGGTAGCTTATGAAAGAAGTATTAAACATCGCTCTGATTGGCCTGGGAGGCATCTGCACCTGGGGACATATGCCCGCATATGCCAAGATGCCGCAGATCCATATCGCCGCTGTCTGCGACTGCAATCCCCAAAAGATCGATGCATTTCGGAAACACTGGCAAATGCCTGAGGTTCCTGCCTTCACCGACTATCGTGAACTTCTGAATATGGAAGGAATCGACTATGTGGATATCTGCACCCCCAACTATCTGCACTCTGAAATTGCCATTGCGGCCATGGAACATGGCCTCCATGTGCTGTGCGAAAAGCCCGATGCCATTAACGCCTCGGAGGCCGAGCGGATGCGTGCAACTGCTGAGCAGTACAATCGCCATCTGATGGTCATTCGGAACAACCGTTTTCTTCCCGCTTCCCGGTACCTGAAGCAATTTATCGAAGACGGAAAAATGGGAGATATCTACAGTGGCCGCTGTGGCTGGATCCGGCGCCGTGGCATTCCCGGAAAAGGCGGCTGGTTTACCACCAAAGCCCAGTCTGGCGGCGGTCCGCTGATCGATCTTGGCGTGCATTGCATCGACCTGGCCATGTGGATGATGGGCAATCCTAAGCCGGTGGCCGTATCCGGCTGTACCTATCAAAAATTTGCGAACAATGACGTCTGTGACTCTGTAGACAGCAAGTTCGGTGACAAGGTTGCCGACGGCACCTTTGATGTGGAGGATCTGGCTATGGGCTTTCTCCGCTTTGACAATGGAGCCTGTCTGCAGATCGAATTCTCCTGGGCTTCCAATGTCGAATGCGACCGGAAGTTTATGGAACTGCGTGGCACCAAGGCCGGTGTGACCTTCGACAATGACAAAGTCAAGATTTTCACCGAGGAGTACGGCAACTGCGTGGATCTTGAGCCCGTAACAGCCAATAACCTTCCCGGAACCAGCGGGCATGAGGAGAATCTGCGTCACTTTGCCGATGTTCTGCTTCATGGCGCACAGCCTGAATTCCTCCCGGAGCAGGGTGTGAATATGATCAAAATTCTGGAGGCTATGTACACCTCTGCCGAAACCGGCAAAGAAGTCCGTCTGTAACCGGCGGAGAAAGGATCTCACACTATGAAACTGGGTGTTTTGACAAATCTTATGGGAGATAAGTCCCTGGAGGAAGTTCTGGCCTATTTGAAGCCCAAGGGTGTCCAGGCCGTGGAAATCGGCTGTGGCGGCTTTCCGGGAAAAGCCCACGCGGATCCCGCAGTCCTGCTGACTGACGAGGAGAAGCTGGCACAGTTTCAGTCTGTGCTGAAAAAATACGACATGGAAATCAGCGGCCTTTCCGCTCACGGAAATCCGCTGCATCCCAACCGGGCACTAGCCAAGCAATTTGACGATGACTTGACCAATGCGATTCTGCTGGCAGAGAAGCTGGGGGTAGACATCATCAACTGCTTTTCCGGCTGCCCCGGTGACAGTGAAACCTCCCAGCATCCAAACTGGGTGGTTTGTCCCTGGCCGGATGACTTTACCCAGATTCTTGCCTGGCAATGGGAGGAAAAGCTGATTCCCTACTGGAAGGAAAAGGTTGCCTTTGCCCGGGAGCATAATGTACACAAGTTCGCCCTGGAAATGCACCCCGGCTTTTGTGTCTATAACCCCGAGACTGCACTGCGGTTGCGGAATGCCGTAGGCCCGGAGATTGGTGTCAATTTCGATCCCTCCCATTTGATTTGGCAGGGTATTGATCCCAGCTATGCCATCCGTGTGCTGGGCCAGGCGGGGGCCATCTTCCATTTCCACGCCAAGGATACCAAGGTCGATCCCTACAACAGCATGCTCAACGGTGTTCTGGATACCAAACCCTATTCGGATGAGCTCCACCGCAGCTGGATCTTCCGTTCCTGCGGCTATGGCAATGATTACAGCTACTGGAAAGATATGGTATCCAATCTGGTAATGACCGGCTATAACCATGTATTGTCCATTGAGCATGAGGATTCCTTGATGACGGTGGAGGAGGGACTGGACAAGGCCATATGCTTTCTTCAGAGCGTCCTGACCCACGACAAGCTGGACAAAATGTGGTGGGCATGATTATCCCGGAAGGAGGAGATATCTATGCGTCATGAAACGCTCTCGTTAAAAGCATTCTTCCCGGAACTTGGGAAGGATGGTCGAAATCCTACGCTTACCCTCTATCTCGCCGATGCCCTGACGGAAATGGGCCGGGAGGCCGAACGGCGGCCCTGCCTGCTGATCTGCCCCGGTGGCGGTTACTGTATGTGCAGCCAACGGGAATCTGAGCCCATTGCCCTCCAGTTTCTCCCGGAAGGCTTTCATGTATTCATTCTGAATTACTCCGTAGCACCCCATACCTATCCCTCCCAGCTGCTGGAGGTCGCAGCCTGCCTGGAGCTGATCCACCGCAACGCCGATAGTTGGCGCTGCGACGAATCCCGCATCGCGATTATGGGATTCTCTGCCGGCGGACATCTGGCTGCCCATTATTCCACATGCTATGCCTGTGACGATGTCCGCCGTGCTTTTCCCAACAGCAAGCCGGTCCACGCAACCGTTCTGTGCTATCCCGTGATCACCGCAGCCCCCGCCTTTGCCCATCTGGGCAGCTTTGACGCGCTGACCGGCAAGCCGGAGCGCACCCTGGAGGAGGTTGCTTACTTTTCCTGTGACAAGCAAGTTACCAAGTGCACACCCCCTGCATTCCTGTGGCACACAGCCGAGGATGACTGCGTCCCAGTTATGAACAGCCTGCTCTATGCCCAGGCCCTTTCTGCGCAGAAGATCCCCTTTGAGCTTCATATCTTCCCCCACGGATGGCATGGCCTTTCCACCTGTGATGCCCAGTCTCTGGATCTTCTGACACCGGAAGTCCGGTATGTTCAGGCATGGCTGGAGGAAGCAAAAAAATGGCTGCGTGTCACTCTCCGTCTGAATTGATTTTCTTTTTGGGAGGAATGGCAAGTGATTTTTGAGAATATGGACCGTATCGTCTTCGCCGGAGACTCCGTTACCGATATGGGGCGGGTCTATCCTGTGGCGGAAGGGCTGGGGGACAGCCTGGGGCACGGCTATGTGCGTGTTGTCGAGAATTTTCTCGCCGCATGGTACCCGGAACGCAAACTTCGCATTACCAATGCCGGTATTTCCGGGAATACCAGCCGGGACCTGCTGGTACGGTTTCAGCAGGATGTTGTCGTTCTGAAGCCGGACTGGGTTTCCATCTGTATCGGTATCAACGACGTGTGGCGGCAATTTGACAGTCCTGCAATTCCGGATGACCATGTATCCCCCGAGGAATACCGGGAGAATCTGGAGCAGATGCTTCTAGCCGTCAAGGGACAGGTCAAGGGAGTTTTCCTCCTGAGCCCCTATTATATGGAGCCTTCCGTGACCGATCCCATGCGCAGGCGTATGGATGCCTACGGCGCTGTTTGCCAAAGCCTTGCAGAAAGCCACCACTGTGTTTTCGTGGACCTGCAGGCTGCCTTTGACCGGTATTTCCAGCACCGGCACTCCTCTTTCATTGCCTGGGATCGTGTGCACCCCAATCAAATTGGGGCCACCGTTATCGCCCGGGAATTCCTGTCCCACTGTGAATTTGACTATCACCACATGGCATAATTGCAAAAGGAGGAAATGCGTATGAAACAATGGCCGATTGCCCTGCAGGTATACTCTGTCCGGGAAGATGCCCAGAGAGATTTTCCGGGCACCATGCAGCGCATCAAAGACATGGGCTACAATGGTGTAGAGCTGGCAGGCACCTATGGAAGAACTGCCGTTGAAATCAAAGAAATACTCGACCAGGTGGGTCTGGAGCTGCTATGTGCCCATGTGGGGATAGAGCTGCTGGAGGACGATGGGGTTCTTCACGACTATGCAGCAACGGGAATGCAATATATCGCCATTCCCTGGCTTACGGGTCCTGAGAATGCCCAGGCGCTGGAGGCTACCATTGCGCGCATCCGGGCCATTGGTGAGCGCTGCCGGAAGCTGGGGATGCAGCTGTTATACCATAACCACGACTTTGAGTTTGAGAAGATCCACGACCAATATATACTGGATACCTATTATCAGCAGATTTCCCCCGAGTTTCTGAAGACGGAGCTGGATGTATGCTGGATCCATGTAGGCGGGGAGGACCCGGCACAGTATATCCGCAAGTACAGCGTACGGGCACCTGTGGTCCACCTGAAGGATTTCACCGGCCGGAAGACCGATGACATGTATGGCTTGATCGGGCAGGAGGAGACAGCCGGGGACGCACCAAAGGACGTTTTCCAGTTCCGACCTGTCGGCTACGGAAAGCAGGATATTCCCACCATTGTGGCAGCTGCGGAACAGGCCGGCGCCCACTGGCTTGTTGTAGAGCAGGACATGCCCAGTATGGACCGCACGCCCATGGAATGCGCCCAGCTGAGTCTGCAATACCTGAGATCCTTCCTGTAAGCACAAATTACAGCCCCCCATTTCCGGACAGTCCCGGAAATGGGGGGCTCTTTTGCGCGCTTACAGGATTTCTTTGCAGGCTTGGTACAGGGCCTCCGCCCAAACAGCACAGCCCTGTGCATTGGGATGGCCGCCGTACTTTGGCATACTGGGGTGGGCTTCGTCCAAACACAGCACAGGCCCATTATCAAAAAGAAGATCGACCTTTTCTGCCAGTTCTTTTCGGATATAGGTATTGACTTTCTCCCAAACGGGAATTTCCTGCTCCTGGTATTCATAAGGCGGGATCGTCTGGAGAATTACCTTGCAGCCGCTTTTCTTCAGCTCGTCTACAATCTGCAAAAGGGATGCCTGAATCTGCTCCGGGGGAATTCCCTGCATCACATCATTGGCACCGCAACAAACAAAGACCACATCGTTTTTCTTTGCCTTGTATAGCCATGCACCATCCGAAGCGGCATCCTGCGCCCGGGCATAGCCGATTCCCAGATTCCAATATCCATTTTCCGGCCCCAGCTTTTGGGAAAGCAGCACATTCCAGTGGGCGTAGGAATTCAGCGGCGTGCCGATTCCCTGCGTAATAGAATCGCCAAGATAAGCAATCCGCGCGGCTACCCTTCTGTCACATCCGATCATTCCGGCGAAGGGCATCTCCCGGCAATAACGCCAGCCCGCTTCCGTTTTTACAAAAACAGGCAGCAACGACTCCTCGTGGTAGGGAATGGCCCGGCCCGAAAAGGTCAGCTCCAGGCACAGATATTCGCCGCCGCAAAATTCCAATTCCACAGGATCTGAGGAAAAAAAGCCACCAAGCTGAGCGGTTATCTCCGGTTTTCCCTGGAAGGTAAGCTCTACGAATTCTCCAACTGTGATATCTGCGCCTTCTCCGTCTGCCATGGTCATCTGCGTCACGTCCCGGCTGCTATCCATTCCGCAGCAATGGCCAATCCGGGCCCGGTGTATCTTCCAGCTATCGCAGATTTGATTGCAGTGGCTGACAGCTCCGTCGTTGTAAGTGCTGTCCATAATGTTGGAAAACAGAATCGAATAGTGGTATCGTCCACCATGGGTGATTTTGTACAGCACGCGGCCGGTGCGCACCTCCCCCGGGGCCATCGTGAAAATCAGCTGATTTCCGCTGCCCGCGCAGGTGTTGGAGGAATAGGTTTCAAAAAACACGCTTTACACCTCACGCTTCTGCAATACCATTCCATTCCTCAGTCCATGGGATGGTCATTGTGCCATCAGGCCCGAAGGAAACCGGCAAAATGCTGTAGCCGGATTTTTGCAGATTTGCAGGCTGCCAATGATCCAGCATCAGGTAGTCCTGCTGTCCTGCCCGAAAGAGGAAGGTGCTTTGTCCACCAAATGTCCGCCGACTGTTCTCCCCGACGCAAGGATTGTCAATCAGCTTCCAGTGGCCAAGAATCTGGCAGCAGCAGGCATACAGCGCCGCATTTGGGTCCCAGCTGGTGCAGCCGGAAGTAACCATATAGTACATTCCGTCATGCTTACACAGAGCGGGCGCTTCCCGCTCCTGATCCGCCAGAACACTGACATAAGTACCATCCACATCCCTGTAGTCTTCCGTTAGCCGGGCGATGTTCAGTGTTTTGTTCCAGTCCTTGGAATGCACCAGATAGGCACACCCATCCTCATCCTGAAACACTGTCATATCCCGGGAATCCTGGCGGTTGGGATGGATGACCTTCTCCAGGGAAAAGGGCCCCTCCGGCCTGTCCGCCACGGCCACTCCCGTAGCGGAGAAGCTGTAGGCTGCAGTATCCAGGTGCATCCACATAACGAATTTTCCGGTTCTTTCATGAAAAAGTACCTTGGGCCGTTCCACCACCTTCGAGGGATGGAGCGGAGAGCTTTCCTCCTCCTCCGCCGCCAGCGCCAAGCCCTCGTATTTCCAGTTTTTTAGATCGGGAGAGCTGTAACAAGAAATACCGATCACATCCACCCGTTCCTGCCCGGGGCAGTTCTCTGCGCCTTTATTCTCCCCGTACCAATACCAGATTCCCTTATAGCGAAGCACACACCCTCCGTGGGCTTGAATGTCCTTTCCATTGATATCCTGCCAAATCTCACCGTTTTTCATATTATCCTCCCTTTGCTTTTTCCAGATGCCGCTTGAGCGACTGGCATTTTTCTTGCCTTTATTGTACCAAATATGCCGGTATCAACGCAATACCTATTTATAATTTGTAGGAAATGGCAAAAACAGAACTGCCATAGAGCCTGTTATCGTTAAAAAGTATGGGAAAAGCCTTGTAAATCAAGGGTTTTGCAAAAAGAAACTGGACACCAATCTCGATACGCATTGTATCAAAACTGGTGTCCGGTTATGAGACAGCGTCCGGAATTAAAAGAACAGGCTGCTGGGTGGTTCCATCGAAAATGGGGCGTGCCAGAGAAGGCTTATCTGGAATGTATGGAAAGCTACTTGAGCGACAAAACCGAATACGGCTGGTATCTGTGTATGGACAACGATAAAATCGTCGGCGGCT
>CAZCRO010000049.1:0-19364 GCA_964501115.1 uncultured Oscillospiraceae bacterium | reverse complement strand
TCCATTTGTCAAGCACTTTTTAACAAATTTTGACATTTATTTTTGGTTATTCTGCCGGCGCACATTTGTCCGCAAGTCAGAGGATTCCCCTCTTGGCACCCCCAGAGGGGGTGCTGGCATCAGAACCCCCTCCGTCCCCGCTGCGGCTTCCCATCTTTTCAATCCTTCACTACAGTCAGTTTTTCCCCACCGCAGGCAAGGAGCTGGGGGATCAGGGATTCCGGAATTTCTTCGCCGCACATAACCAGCGGGACGGCCGGAGGGCAGCTTACGTTGGCAGTGGCCAGGATTCTTCCGGCACACTGCCGGGTATCAAGATTCTCGTGAGGGGCAAAGGCTGCCTGGCGGGGAGACATCCGCACAACGGGCTTATCCCACACTGTTCTGTCCTCCCGGATGGCCTGCGCCGGCGGGATTTCTTCCAGTGCCCCGGCCAGTTTTTGCAGATCCTCCCGGGTGTTTTCCACGCTGAGCAGAAAGACAATATGCCCATCGTCCTGGAATTCACAGAAGATGCCCTTTTCTTCCAGCTTTTTGCCAATCTGGGTGCCTGTATAACCGTAACCCCTGGGCGTCAGGGTCAGCTTCAGCGGCTCGTTGCCTGCAAAGGTATACCCTTTGGCTTCCAGGCGTCGGCGCAAAGCCTCCACTTCAGGCAGGAATGCCCGGATCTTCTCCGGAAGATGCTCCATATAGGGATTGGCCAAATCCAGAGACTGCAATATCAGATACGATGGGCTTGTGGAAGCAAACAGAGCCATTGCCTGTTTGGCTTCTCCGATTTGACTGCTCTGCCGGAGGTGAAGATAGGCGCCTCCCGTAAGAACGGGCAGCGTCTTATGGGCGGAATCGCAGCACATATCCGCCCCCAGATCCATGGGATGACGGGATTGGGGCAAATATTTCAGATACGCCCCGTGGGCATTGTCCACCAGCAGGGGCACATGGTATCTCCGGCACACCTGGGCGATTCCGGCAATGTTCGCTACGTTCCCCAGGTAATCCGGGCTGGTTAAATATACGGCGCAGGGTGCTTCCGGCTCCTCCCGGATTGCCGCCTCCACCTGTTCGGCCGTTATGGGACAGCTGAGATAATCCTCCTCTGCCCACAGCCACCGGATGGGAAAATCCAGCAGTATCGCCGTATTGAGAAAACTCTTGTGGGCGTTTCTCCCGGCAAGAACCGCGCCCCGGCACCCGGCGGCGGTATAGGCCAAATGCAGCATTGTCCGGATGCACAGACTGGAACCTTCCGCAGAGTAAACCGTCGGCCAGCCAAACAGCCTAGAGGCATTTTCTTCGCTTTCCTTTATGATTCCTTCGGCATGGAACAGATCGTCCGCACCGGTTATTTCCGTTATATCCCAGGCTTCGCAGCCCAGCGCGCCGTGGCCTTTATGCCCCGGCATATGGAAACGGGCAGGTTTCCCTGCCCGATAGTTTTCCACAAAATCCCAAACAGGTGTGGAAATCATTCCGCGTCTCCCAGCTTTTCCGCAACCTGCACCATAATGGCGCACTCCATACGCTTGCGGAACAGCTTGCAGCCGTATTCATACACACCTTTGACGCTGCCGGTAGCATGGTAGGCATTGGCAGCGCAGCCGCCGGAGCAGTACAGCCGTGCCCAGCAGTCGTGGCAATCCGGGCGGGCATACACATTGCAGGAAGCAAACTCCTGCTGAATTTCGGTATTGGTCACGCCGTCCCAGATGTTGCCCAGCTTGAACTTTTCCTCTCCCACAAACTGGTGGCAGGGGTACAGATCGCCCCAGGGGGTAACGGCCATGTATTCCGTTCCGCTGCCGCAGCCGGAGATCCGCTTATAGATGCAGGGGCCGCCGGTCAGATCGATCATATAATGATAGAAGGTAAAGGGCTTTCCCTGACGGTAGCGGTCGATCATCAGCTTGGCCAGGTCTTCATACTGCTGCAGCACAATGGGCAGATCCTCTTCCGTAAGGGCAGAGGGGTCTCCCTCGGCAGTGACCACCGGCTCCATGCTCAGCTCGGTAAAGCCCAGATCCAGCATGGTCTTTATATCCTTCAGGAAATCCGGGTTGGCATGGGTGAAGGTGCCTCGCATATAGTAGTCCTTATCCCCCCGCTGGCGCACCAGCTCCTGGAATTTGGGCACAATACGGTCGAAGCTGCCATTTCCGGCATAGTCTACCCGGAAGCGGTCGTGAATTTCCTTCCGGCCGTCCAGAGACAGAACCACGTTGCTCATTTCTTTATTGGCAAAATCGATCACATCCTGGTCGATGAGCATGCCGTTGGTGGTCAGGGTGAAGCGGAAGTTTTTCCCGGCCTGCTTTTCGATGCTGCGAGCATAGGCCACCAGATCTTTCACAACCTGGAAATTCATCAGCGGTTCGCCGCCGAAAAAGTCCACTTCCAGATTCCGCCGGGTGCCGGAATTGGCAACCAGGAAATCCAGAGCCTGCTTCCCCACCTCGAAGCTCATCAGCGCCCGGTCGCCATGGTATTTGCCCTGGCTGGCAAAGCAATAAGAGCAATTCAGGTTGCAGCTGTGGGCGATGTGCAGGCACAGCGCCTTCACCACGCCGGAGGTACGTGCTTTCAGCTCCCCGGCCATGGGGGCAAAGGTATCCGGGGTGAACAGCTTTCCGGCATTCTTCAGCTCGGTCACCTGGTCGTAGCATTCGGCCAGTTCTGCCGGATCCACCTGGGGATACTTCTCCCCGATAGCTGCCAGAACGCTTTCCCTGCTGCCCTCTTCGTAGGCGCCGATCAGATCATAGGCAACCTCGTCCACCACATGGACAGAGCCGGAGCATACATCCAGCACAATATTGTAGCCATTTAGTTGGTATCTGTGAATCATTGATTGTCCCTCACATGAAAAATGCCGCCCAAACGGCGGCATTTTCTCAAAAGTCAAATTACTTCTTGTTCTCGCACTTCTGGTTGGCAATGCCGCTGCTGGTCTTGCAGGCAGACTGGCAAGAGGTCTGGCACTCGCCGCAGCCGCCGTTCTTTGCGCTCTGGCACAGGTTACGGGTCTCGATAGTCTGAATATGCTTCATGGATATTTCCTCCTGTTTGTTTTCTATTATTCTTGAATTTTACCATGGTGTCAGGCAAATGTCAATGCAATTCTTGAACAAATCCTAAAAAGTGGATTTTCCCTTCTTCTTTCCCGGGATTCTACCCCAACTATTTTATTATACCACGCTTTTCTCTTCCCGGCTATTGGCAAAGGCCATGAATTTTGCTTCGTTTTTTTAAACAACACGCCATCTTGCATTTTCCCATCCCGCGTGCTAGTATATAGACACAAAGAGGTGATACCAATGATCTAGCAGCAAAAAGTCAACAGAAACGGAGGTAACCATAGATGCTAGATAATAAGAGTGAACAGAAGTAACCCCTGACCGACAGAAAGCAATTGGGTCAGGGGTTATTTCTTTTTGCTTTTACTTGTCAACTTGTTATGTAATCTTAAAGTTCTTCACAGCTTTTCTCCACAGTTTGTTTCCTGTTTGTGGAAATTTTTTCTCCCGGCAGCGGGTCTTTGCCCTTGTTGCCCCGGCTGCAAGCTCCTCTGCCTGCCTCTGTTTTCCACAAGGGCGCAAAAAATTCCACAGGACAATCACATCCTGTGGAGAGTTTTTCACAGATTTCCCGGGAGGATTTTACATCCTTCTTGTGGAGGTCTTTTTTTCATGCATCATATTTAAGTATTTTGTTTCTTAACTTGAGTTTTTCACAGCCATTCACGAGTTTTCCACAAAAATTATCCACAGCTGTGGAAACAGCTGTGGATAATTTTACTTTTTGTTACTTATTCAGGAACGCATCGATGGCGGCAGCGCCCTTCTTGCCGGCGCCCATAGCCAGGATGACGGTTGCCGCACCGGTGACGGCATCGCCGCCGGCGAACACGCCTTCCCGGGTGGTCATCTCGTTCTCGTTTACGATCAGGCAGCCCTTCCGGTTGGTATCCAGGCCGGGAGTGGTGGAGCGGATCAGGGGGTTGGGGCTGGTACCCAGAGCCATGATCACGGTATCCACATCCAGCACAAATTCGCTGCCGGGAACCTCTACAGGACGGCGGCGGCCGGAGGCATCCGGCTCACCCAGCTCCATGCGCACGCACTTGATGCCGCAAACACGGCCATCCTCGTCGCCCAGGATTTCCACGGGGTTGCACAGGGTCTTGAATTCGATGCCCTCTTCCTTTGCATGGTGCTGCTCTTCCTTACGGGCAGGCATTTCCGCCTCACCACGACGGTAGACAATGTACACATGCTCTGCGCCCAGACGCATTGCGCAGCGGGCGCCGTCCATAGCCACGTTGCCGCCGCCGACAACGGCCACAGCCTTGGACTTGATGATGGGGGTATCGGAATTTTCGTCGTATGCCTTCATCAGGTTGGTACGGGTCAGGTACTCGTTGGCAGACATAACACCCTTCAGGCTTTCGCCGGGGATGTTCATAAACATGGGCAGACCGGCACCGGAGCCGACGAAGACGGCATTGTAGCCCATCTCAAACAGCTCGTCAATAGTCAGTACCCGGCCGATGACCATGTTGGTCATGACTTCCACGCCTTGCGCCTTCAGCTTCTCCACCTCGTTGGCAACAATGGCCTTGGGCAGACGGAATTCGGGGATGCCGTAAACCAGCACGCCGCCGGCAGTATGCAGAGCCTCAAAAATGGAGACCTGGTAACCCTTCTTGGCCAGATCGCTGGCAGCGGTCAGGCCGGCAGGGCCGGAACCGACAACAGCCACCCGCTTGCCATTGGAGGCAGCCTTCTCCGGCATGGCATTGACATTCTCCCGATACCAGTCGGCAACAAAGCGCTCCAGGCGGCCAATGGCAACAGGCTCACCCTTGATGCCCCGGACGCACTTGGCTTCGCACTGGGTTTCCTGGGGGCAAACACGGCCGGACAGGGCGGGCAGCGCATTGGTGGAGGTGATGATCTCGTAGGCAGCCTTGAAGTCACCTTCGGCAACCTTGGAGATAAATTCGGGAATGCGCACATTGACAGGGCAGCCTTCCACGCACTTGGGGTTCTTGCAGTTCAGGCAGCGGCCTGCCTCTTCCTTGGCCATCTCTTCGGTATAGCCCAGAGCAACTTCCTTAAAGTTCCGGGCACGAACCTTGGCATCCTGCTCCGGCATAGGAGTTTTGGTCAGCGTCATATTCGCCATTTTTCTTTCCTCCTTACTTAATCAGTGCCTTGCCCATGGCTTCCATACGGCAGACATGGTTCTGGGCAACCTCGGCTTCCCGCTCCCGGTAGGTACCGTTACGGCTCATCAGTTCGGCAAAGTCCACCTTGTGGCCATCGAATTCGGGGCCGTCTACGCAGGCAAACTTGGTCTCACCGCCAACGGTAACACGGCAGCCGCCGCACATACCGGTGCCGTCAACCATAATGGGGTTGAGGGAAACGGTGGTAGGCACACCGAAGGGCTCGGTGGTCTTGCACACAAACTTCATCATAGGTACAGGTCCGATGGCCAGCACTTCGTCGTACTGCACGCCGCTCTCCAGCAGAGCCTGGAGCTTCACGGTGCCAAAGCCCTTCTCGCCATAGGAACCATCGTCCGTCATCAGGTACAGGTGATCGGCGCAGGCACGGAATTCCTCTTCCAAAATCACGATGTCCTTGTTCCGGAAGCCGATGATTACATCCACTTCCGCGCCGGCTTCCTTGAAAGCAACTGCCGCAGGCAGAGCAATGGCGCAGCCTACACCGCCGCCAACCACGCAAACCCGCTTCTTGCCTTCCACCTCTGTGGGCTTGCCCAGAGGGCCGACAAAGTCACGGATATAGTCGCCTTCATTCAGGGCAGCCAGCGCCTTGGTGGAGAAACCCACCTTCTGGAAGATGATGCTGACGGTACCCTTCTCACGGTCATAGCCCGCGATGGTCAGAGGCACACGCTCCCCCTGCTCATCCAGACGAAAAATGATAAACTGACCGGCCTTTGCCTTTTTCGCAACAAAGGGGGCCTCGATCTCCATCAAGGTGACGGACTCGTTCAGCTCCTTCTTACGAACGATTTTATACATAACGTTACCACCTTTTTTATGTAATTCCAATTTTTTCACACCAGGAACAAAAAAGGTGCAATTACCCCCTTCTCGTCCCATTGTAGCTATTATAGGTACTTTTTGCGCATTTGTCAAATAATTCTTATCTGCCTTGCTCTCCCCCGCCGCAGGCGGGAGAAGGCTCCCTTGTGTAAAGGGCGGCTTTGGTGCGTACCGCCCGCTTCTGGGGCGTCCCGCTCAGCTCCCCCTCTGGGGGAGCTGGCGGCGAAGCCGACTGAGAGGGCAAAATCCCCCCAAAATAAGACAGAGACCGCCCTTTTTCGGCAGTCTCCGTTCTTTTTTTCTTTCCCGACATTTTTCCCTTTTCAAAACCCGGGGCTCATTTTTCCTTCAGCAAATCCCGGATTTCAGTGAGCAGCAGTTCCTCTCTGGTGGGTTCCGGGTCTTTTTTCTCTTCTTCCGGCTTTTTTGCCTCTTCCTGCTTCTTGCCCAGCTCGGAGAGCTTATTCAGGGTCTTTACCAGGAAGAAAACCACCAGCGCCAGGATCAGGAAGTTGATCACGGCGGAGATAAAGTTGCCGTAGTTCAGAGTGTTTTCAATCACCCGGCCGTTTTCGTCCAGCTTTTCCGTGAAAAGCCGGGGCAGCGTCAGTTTCATTTCGGAAAAATCCACGCCGCCGATGAAAATGGAAACAATGGGCATGATGATGTCATCCGTCAGGCTTTTGGTGATGGTGGAGAAGGCGGCACCGATGATGGTACCTACGGCCAGCGCCATGGCATTGCCCTTGATGGCAAAGGCGGTGAATTCATCCCACCACTTTGGCTTTTTCAGGTTGTTCATAAGATCCATCCTCTTGTTCTTTTATTCCCGGGAAAGTGCAGGACTTTCCCGGGAATTGATTTTACTTCTTCTCGATAATTTCCATGCCGCCCAGATACTTACGCAGCACTTCGGGGATGACTACGCTGCCATCTGCCCGCTGGTTCTGCTCCACCATGGCGGGGAAGATACGGGAGGTAGCCAGACCGGAGCCGTTCAGGGTGTGCAGGAATTCAATCTTGCCATCGGGACGGCGGAAACGCATGTTGCCGCGGCGTGCCTGATAATCCCGGGCATTGGACACGGAGGAAACTTCCTTGTAGCCGTTCATGGAAGGAATCTGAATCTCGATGTCGTAGGTTCTGGCCATGGAAGCGGAGCAGTCACCTGCTGCCAGCTTCACGGTACGGAAGTGGAAGCCCAGGCCGGATACCAGTGCTTCTGCCTTGTGTACCAGCTCTTCGAATGCGGCGTCGGAATCCTCCGGACGGGTGAACTGGAACATTTCCACCTTGTTGAACTGGTGGCCACGTACCATGCCCCGCTCGTCTGCCCGGTGGGAACCGGCCTCCCGGCGGAAGCAGGGGGTGTAGGCGAAGAACTTCTTGGGCAGGTCTGCCTCGGTGAGGATTTCATCCCGGTAGATGGAAGCCAGGGCAGCCTCGGCGGTGGGCAGCATATAGTGGGTACGGTCATCGGTGGGGTTGGCGATCTTATATACTTCGTCGGCAAACTTGGGGAACTGGCCCGCGGTTTCGCCGCACTGGTACTCCAGCATGTGAGGAGGCAGGATGAACTCATAGCCATCGGCAATGTGGCAATCCATGAAGTAGTTCAGCAGGGCCCATTCCAGTCTGGCGCCCATGCCGGTGTACATCCAGTTGCCGGAACCGGCCAGCTTTACGCCCCGCTCATAGTCGATCAGCCCCAGATCCTGGCACAGATCTACATGGTGCTTGGGCTCGAAGTCAAACTTATGGGGCTCGCCGAAGTATTTCAGGGGCTGGTTGTTCTCCTTGCCGCCGGGAATCAGGTCGGGGTCGGGCAGGTTGGGCAGGCTCAGCATAGCGGTGCGGTATTCTGCCTGGATTTCATCCAGCTTCTTGGCATCCTCTGCCATTTCTGCCTTCAGAGAAGCCATTTCCGCAAAAATGGGGGCAACGTCCTTGCCGGCCTTCTTCAGAGCAGGAATCTCTTTGGATACCTTGTTCTGCTTGGCCTTCAGGGTTTCGGTTGCGGCGATGAGTTTTCTTCTCTGCTCGTCCAGCTCCAGAATGCGGTCTACGGTTGCGTCGCAGTCCACTTCCTTGGCACGGAATCCGGCCTTCACGGCCTCCGGATTTTCTTTAATACGCTTAATATCGATCATAACAGTTCCCTCTCCTTTGGATTTTGTTTGATTGTCTTATTGGCTGCCTTTTATTTTTGCAGCTTCATCAGGGCATCCAGCAAAATTTGCAGGTCGTCCTGGCCATAGAATTCCAGCTCAAAGTGACCCTTGCGCTTGCCGTTTACGATTTTTACTCCCCGCCCCAGATGTTTGCTCAGATTTTTTTCGCATTCGGCAACATAGTCCACTTCCAGCACCACCGGGGCGGCTTTTTCCGGCTCCTTGGTCATGTTCTTGCACAGCAGCTCTGCCTGACGGACGGAAAGCCCCAGCGCAATGATTTTCTGGGCGGCCTCCACCTGCTTTTTCTCATTTTTGATTTGCAGAACCGCCCGGGCATGTCCCGCAGTCAGCTTCCCCTCCCGGAGTTTTTCCAGCACCTGGGGGCACAGCTGCAACAGCCGCAGGGCATTGGCCACCGCCGGACGGGATTTGCCCACCCGGGCCGCCGCCTCTTCCTGGGTCATGCCATAGCGGGAAATGAGGGCATCGTAGCCCATGGCTTCTTCCACAGCATTCAGATCCTGACGCTGCAGGTTTTCAATCAGCGCCAGCTCCATGGCCTTCTTGTCGTCCGCCTCAATGACCACCACGGGCACCTCGCTCAGTTCCGCCAGGCGGGAGGCGCGCCACCGCCGTTCACCGGCGATGATCTGATAGTATCCATTGGGCATTTCCCGCACCGTCAGCGGCTGAATAATGCCGTGGGTACGGATGGAATCTGCCAGTTCCTCCAGCTCTTCCTCCGTGAAATCCCGGCGGGGCTGATTGGGATTTGGCTCAATTTTGTGTAATGGCAGTGTTTTCAGTCCGCTTTGTCCCTGGGGTTCTTCGCTGAAGTCCCCCAGCAGTGCGCCCAGGCCCTTGCCCAGACCCTTTTGTGATGCCATGTAATCATCCTCTCCTCTGCCGCAGGCGGCAGTTTTTTATTACAGTCTCTTTGCGATTTCCGAGGCCATTTCCTTATAGGCAACCGAACCTCTGCTCAGCCGGTCGTAGGCCATGACCGGCAGGCCGTGGCTGGGGGCTTCCGCCAGGCGCACATTTCTGGGCACCACGGTGGTCAGCACCTTTCCGGGGAAATGCCGGCGTACTTCCTGGGCAACCTGGGCAGAGAAATTGGTTCTGCCGTCATACATGGTCAGTACCACGCAGAAGATCTCCAGCGCCGTATTCAGCCGCCGCTTCACTGTGCGCAGTGTTGCCATCAGGTCGCTCAAACCTTCCAGTGCATAGTATTCGCACTGCACCGGCACCAGGATGCCATCGGATGCGCACAGGGCATTCAGCGTCAGCAATTCCAGAGACGGAGGACAGTCCACGAAAATTACATCGTATTTTTCCTTCAGGGGTGCCAGCGCCTTTTTCAGCTGGTGCTCCCGATCCTCTGCCCCGATCAGCTCCACACCCGCTCCCGCCAGATCCGCGGAAGACGGCAGAACATCTCCAAACTTGGTAGAAACCACAGCGGATTCCGCCGGAACACCGTTGATGGTGACATCATAGGTGGAATATTTGATTTTTCTTTTGTCCACACCCATTCCGGATGTGGCATTGGCCTGGGGATCGAAGTCACACAGAAGAACCTTTTTCCCCAAATCTGTCAGAGCCGCCGTCAGATTCACAGCCGTGGTGGTTTTCCCCACGCCGCCCTTCTGATTGACAATGGCGATAATCTTGCCCATTTTTCGCTCCTCTCATACCTTTTTCTAAACCTTGCCCCCCTCCCCCGCCGCAGGTGGGAAAGGCTCCCTTGTGTAAAGGGCGGCTTTGGTGCGTACCGCCCGGGAGTGCACCGCAACCATTCGTTTGCGATGGAGTGTACAATTTGTTTCACGTGAAACACTGTTTTTCACAAAACGGAAAATGTTTCACGTGAAACATCAGTCTTCCAGCGGCAGGGTTGTCACGGCGGGGACAGTGGACACTTTGGTATAATTCTGACCCAGTACCGGTTTGTCTTCCCGCAGCAGCAAAAATGTACAGACACCAGCCAGCAGCGCAATCACCAGCAGCAACACAAAAATTATCAGCTTACATTTATACAGCTGTTCTCTGGTGGATTTTAGAATCTCCTCCGTAGTTTTGGTGCGCTTTTTATTCTGCATACGCCGGGCTTCCAGCTCTGCACGATTGGGCAGGAACACCACCGCATTCTTATCCACCGGCTCATCCGCAAAGGATTCGGCACACTTGGCACAAAAGCAGTGACCTTCCTCCACGGCAACGCCGCAACGCAAGCAATTCAAATCCCGCACCTCCCTATATAACCGGAAGTTTTTTCTGTTTCTCTATTCTACACCAAAAAAAAGCGTTCGTAAAGAGGAAAAAAGAAGTTTTCTTTGTTTTTCCCTCTAAAAGGAAAAACCTCCCCTCCCCCATCCCGGAAAAATCCGCTCCGGCTGACCTGAATCTCTGTATGCCCGGTATCGATACTAAAAATCATATAATTTCTATTGACAATCACATGATTATATGATACAATCCAATTACATTCAAGAAAGAGGTGAACATCATGCAATGGAAGCTACCCGGAACGGTGCTGGATGCCGATACATCCCAGGCCGGCAGCTGTAAAGACATGTTCCAGGCGCTGTACCTGGCGGGGGATTTGCAGCTGGGGCAGGTATCCGCCATCTCCGGTCTGGAACCGTATATGATTCAGAACTGGGTGCGGCGGGGATTTCTCTCCAACCCTGTGGGCAAGCGCTACAGTCTGAACCAGCTGTGCCGGATTCTCAACATCAACCTCCTGCGCCGTACCGTCCCCATGGAGAAAATATGTGCCATGCTCAGCTATATCAATGGCCAGCTGGATACAGAAAGTGACGACCTGATCGACGACAGTGCCCTGTATTTTCTCTTTGTTGCCCTGGCCGGAACCACCAAGGAGCACCGGGACACGCTGGAAAACAGCATCCATGCAGCACTGGAAAACCTGCCGGAACGGATGCCCGGCGCAAATGAGCGCATCCAAAAAGTTTTGAAAACCATGCTTCTCGCCTGGATCAGCGGAGAATTGGCGGAAAGAGTGGACAATTACATTTCCGAAATGGAAGGAAAGGATTAACTATGGAAGACAATGGATTCTATCGCTGGGCACCGGATGCCCAAACTCCCAAAAAGGCCCCCAATCTCAAGAAAATGAAGCGGATTCTCGTTACAACGGTACTCACCCTTGCCGTGGTCTTGGGCGCACTGAGCTGCTACTACACCGTAGACGATAAGCAGCAGGCCGTGGTCACCACCTTCGGCAAGGTGACGGACATCACCGATGCCGGCGTCCACTTCAAGCTCCCCTTCGGCATTCAGAAAGTGCAGAAGGTGGACGTGAACGTATACCAGAAAATCGAACTGGGTTATGACGATACCCATTCCAACATGGTGGTGGATGAAAAAGAAAGCGCCATGATCACCGGTGACTACAACATCGTCAATGTGGACTTCTTCGTGGAATACAAGATTTCCGACCCCGTAAGCTACCTTTACTCCTCCAACGATCCGGAAACCATCCTGAAAAATCTGGTGCAGAGCCAGGTGCGCAATGTTGTCGGCTCCTCCACGGTGGACTCCGTGCTTACAACCGGTAAGGAAAACATCCAGATGCAGGTGAAGTCCCTGGTTACGGAGATCCTGCAGAAATACGACATTGGCCTTTCTCTGGTGGATGTAAAGATTCAGGATGCGGAACCCCCCACCCAGGACGTGATTGAAGCCTTCAAAAATGTGGAAACCGCCAAGCAGCAGGCAGAAACCGTCATAAACGATGCCAAAGCATACCAAAATGCCCAGCTTCCCCAGGCACAGGCGCAGGCGGACAAACTCATCCAGAACGCCCAGTACCTGAAAGAGAAGCGAATCAACGAGGCAACGGAGCAGGTGGCCATGTTCGAGGCCATGTACCAGGAATATGCCCTGAATCCCCAGGTAACCAAGGCCAGAATGTACTACGAAGCCATTTCCAACATTCTACCCAACGTAAAACTGTATATCAACGCTTCCTCCGGCAGCGATGTGCAAATGCTGCTGCCTCTGGAAGATCTGGTTTCTGAAGGAGGAACCAAGTAATGAAAAAAAGAAATACCGTCCTGATTCTCGTACTTTTGCTGGCTGTGATTCTCTTGAGCAACAGCTTCTTCACCGTAAAAGAGAATGAATACGCCTGCACCGTCCGTTTCAGCAAGATCATCGATACCACTTCCCAGTCCGGTCTGCATGTAAAAATCCCCTTTCTGGACAGCGTGAAGTATTTTACCAAGTCCACCCAGCTCTACGACATTCCCCCTTCCGAGGTACTTACCTCCGACAAGCAGAATATGACTGTAGACTGCTACATTCTCTGGTCCATCGATGACCCCAAGCTCTTCTATCAGCGCCTGGGCAGCACCGCCAATGCCGAGCAGCGGCTGGACGCTCTGACCTACAACGAGCTGAAAACCGTCATGGGCACTCTGGCTCAGGCAGACATTGTGAACATGGAAGACGGTGCCAAGCGGAATGATATTTACGAAAGCATCTCCACCGATGTGGATTCCCTGGCCAGAGCCTACGGCATCCGGGTGGAGGACGTAAAAATCAAGCAGTTCGACCTGCCGGAATCCAACCTGAACGCCGTATACAACCGGATGATCTCCGAACGGAACCAGATTGCGGAAAAATACACCGCCGACGGCAATTACGAAGCCTCCATCATCCGCAACGATGTGGATAAGCAGGTAAACATCCTGGTTTCCAACGCCCAGGCCGAAGCCGCCAAGCTGGAAGCCGAGGGAGAAGCCGAATACATGCGCATGCTGGCCGAGGCCTATCAGACCAAAGATCAGCAGGAATTCTACGAATTCACCCGTGCCCTGGACGCCCTGAAAGCCAGCCTCACCGGTGAAGAAAAAACCGTCATTCTGGACAAAGACTCTGCCCTGGGTAAAATTCTCATGGGAATCGAATAAAACATCGGCCTGCCGCAACCAAACGGCAGGCCGATATTTTTGTATCCGGTGGAAAAGGCGGTGAACCCCCCACCCGCAGATGGACAACTGCCCCCCGCCGCTTCCGGGGCACTTGTGTTTCTCTTATCCGTTTTGTCTGAAAATCTGTTCTTTTGTCACGGGTTCGTAGCAAATCAGGTCTTTTCCGTTCAAATCTTCCCGGTGCATATCCACGGCGCTGATTTGGTGGTTGTCGTAGGTGGTGTAGTAATACACCCCGGTATCCAGATCACAGCAGCAGGTGTACAGGGTGATTTCATACTCCCCTTCCCCCAGGCGGCACAGACCACGCTGCTGGTCTACGCTGCCGAGAATATGGAAAAACTGGCTGACGCTGCTTTCCGTATCCCCGGCGCACAGGGAATGGAGCTTGGTGAACGCCACCCGGACAAAGCGGGACTGGCTGGACAGATCCCCCGGCAGTCCCATGCCCCCCATTCCCCGGCTGTAAGCATCCAGTTCCAGGCCAAAGCCATTTTCCGGGGTATCCACCCCAAGGTGACGGTAATTGTTCAGATGGAACATTTGGTAAGGGAAAGGGGGATTGTTGGTCAAAACACCCGGCGCATTGTCATAAATTTTCAGGCCGTCCTCCCCGGATTCCACGGTGATGCACCCGGTTTTGTCTCCCAGAATCCAGTGCAGCTGGGCAAGAGGCAGGTCATCCCGGAAGGGAATGGACACAAGCTGAATGTTCTCCAGCTCCCGCCGTGCCTGGGCAACACTGTCGCACTTGCCCAGAATATAGGGGATCAGCTCATACTGGGCAAGGTTGGTTTTTCCCGGTGTCTGGGAAAAATACCGGCAGTTTCCCACAAAATTCAGCCCGCAGATACCCAGTCCCTTTTCGTTGAAGCCCTCGTAGTACAGCGGGTATCCGTCCATCACCGTTCCCATGCCAATGATGGCATGGTGGCTGTGCATCTGCCCCGCAAGCCGGAGGGAAAATGGAAAATTTCTGGGAGTGATCAGGATTTTGTCCCCATAAGAGCGCTCATAGTCCAGAGTGCGCCCCATATAAAAATGCTCTGTAAGATATGTTGCTGCTGTACACATAGAATTGCTTCCTTTCGTTTTTTCTCTAGTATACCCCGCCTTTGCAAACGGAAACGAAACTTTTCAGGCACTCTTTACACAAGGGAGGCTTTTTTGCTGCGTCCAAATATCCAACCCCTCCCCGATTCAAACGTACCACCCGCCGCAGGCGGGGAAAGGCTCCCTTGTGTAAAGGGAGCTGGCGGCAAAGCCGACTGAGAGGGCTACCCTCTCTGTGTGACAGTTTAAAGTGGAGCGTATCGCTTTGATACGCTCCACGGTTTTATGAGCACCCGATGGGTTTTATTTTCCCAGTCTCTTTTCCAGGGTGTAGGAGTTCAGGGAGGTCAGGTGGATTTGGGTCAGGCCGTATTCGGCGGTGAGCACGAAACTTTTGGGCAGGTCGTCGCAGGGCACTACCTGTCCCAGCTCCTCCGCTTTTTCCAGAAAAATCCGGGTGCGCTTGGAGGTGGAGGTATTGTCCAGGTCAAAAATGCCCAGAATGCTGCTGTCCCGCACGGCCATATCGTTGCCTATGGACAAATACATGCCTTTATCCCTTCCGTTTCTTCCATTCCCCTACCGCCATTTCATCGCAGCGGTTGTTTTTGGGATTGTCCGCATGCCCCTTTACCCAGTGGTAGTGCAGGGTGTGGGTCTGGGTCAGCTTCAGCAGCTGTTCCCACAGATCCGGATTCAGGGCGGGCTTTTTGTCGCTCTTTATCCAGCCCCGCTTTTTCCAGCCCCAGGCCCAGCCCTTTTCCAGGGCATCGATCACATACTTGCTGTCGCTGTACATCTCTACGATGCATGGCTCTTTCAGAGCTTCCAGCCCCCGGATCACCGCCGTCAACTCCATGCGGTTGTTGGTGGTGTTGTCCTCACCGCCGGAAAGCTCTTTTTCAATGCCCTGAAAGCTCAATATGGCACCCCATCCCCCGGGGCCGGGGTTGCCGGAGCAAGCCCCGTCGGTATACAGGATGACGGTCTTCATTCGACGCTACCTTCCCCGGTCTGTTCCGGATCTTCCTCATGCTCCACCCGCTCGATGGAAACCACCTGGTTCCCGTCTTCAATGCGCATGACGATCACGCCCTGCACATCCCGCTTGTACACATTGATGGAGGCCGCGGGGATACGGATGATCACGCCGCCGTTTTCAATCAGCATTACATCATCCTGATCGCTGACCACACGGCACCCGGCCACATTGCCGGTCTTCTTCGTGATGTTGTAGTTCTTCAGACCCTTGCCGCCTCTGCTCTGGGGCACCTTCTGCCCATCGGGGCCGGTGCGCAGGTATTCCGGCAGCTCTGTCCGCTTGCCATAGCCGTTTTCGGTGACGGTGAGCAGGGTCTTGCCCTCTTCCGCCTTTTCGGCACCCACTACGTAGTCCCCTTCTGCCAGGGTGATGCCCCGCACGCCGCCGGCATCTCTGCCCATGCAGCGTACATCCTGCTCATTGAAGCAGATAGCCATGCCCTGGGCGGTGGCCAGGATTACATTGTCCCCGCCGTGGGTACGCAGAACATTTACCAGATGATCCCCTTCCTCCAGGGTGATGGCACGGATGCCGGTCTTTCGGTTGGTCTTCAGGGCGATGAAGGGAAGCCGCTTCACCACACCCTTCCGGGTGGCCATCAGCAGATATTCATCTTCGTCAAATTCCCTTGTCACCACCATGGCCGTTACCCGCTCCTCTGCTTCCAGAGGCAGCACGTTTACAATGGCGGTACCCCGGGCCGTCCGTCCGGCTTCGGGAATCTGGTATCCCTTGCGGTGATGCACCCGACCCATATCGGTGAAGAACAGAATATGGTCGTGGGTGGAAGCGATGTTCAGACTCTTAACATAGTCCTCATCCTTCAGGTTCTGGGCATTCACGCCCCGGCCGCCCCGGCTCTGGGTGCGGTAGGTATCCACGGGCATCCGCTTGATGTATCCCTGGTTGGACAGGGTGAAGGCACAGGTTTCCTCTTCGATCAGGTCTTCAATGTCGATTTCATCTTCAATGTCCTGGATAACGGTCTTGCGCTCGTCACCGAACTTGTCCCGGATGGCGATCAGTTCCTCTCTCAGAACACCCTTGAGCTTGCTTTCGTCGGCAAGCAGTCCCTGATAGTAGGCAATGCGCTCTTCCAGTTCCTTGTATTCGTTTTCCAGCTTTTCCCGGTTTAGACCCTGCAGGGCAATCAGGCGCATGTCGCAGATGGCCTGCGCCTGAACATCGTCCAGGTTGAAGCGCTCCATCAGGTTCTGCTTGGCATTGTCGTAGGAAGAACGGATGATGTGAATCACTTCGTCGATGTTATCCTGGGCAATGAGCAAACCTTCCAGCAGGTGGGCACGCTCCTGCGCCTTGCGCAGATCGTACTGGGTGCGCCGGGTCAGCACTTCCATCTGGAAGCGCAGGTATTCGTCCAGAATCTGCCGCAGAGAAAGGATCTTCGGCTGCTTCTGGTCATCCACCAGAGCCAGCAGGATGATGGAGAAATTGGACTGCAAAGCAGTCTGCTTGAAGAGATTGTTCAGCACGACCTGGGGATTTGCGTCCTTTTTCAGCTCGATGACCATGCGCATACCGTTCCGGTCGGTCTCGTCCCGCAGGTCAGAGATGCCGTCAATGCGCTTGTCCTTCACCTGCTCGGCAATGGTCTTGATCAGCTGGCGCTTATTCACCTGGTAGGGCAGCTCCGTTACGATGATACGGGTTCTGTCCTTGCCGAATTCTTCAAATTCCGTCTTTGCCCGCACCACAACCTTGCCACGGCCGGTGGCATAGGCGGCACGGATGCCGCTGCGTCCCATGATGATGCCGCCGGTGGGGAAATCCGGGCCGGTGATGTGCTCCATCAGGTTCACCAGGTTGCATTCCGGGTCATCCAGCACACATACGCAGGCATTGATCACCTCCGTCAGGTTGTGGGGCGGAATGTTGGTGGCCATACCAACGGCAATGCCGCTGGAGCCGTTTACCAGCAGGTTGGGGAACCGGCTGGGCAGCACCCGGGGCTCCTTCCGGCTTTCGTCGAAGTTGGGGTCCCAGTTGACGGTTTCCTTGTCAATGTCCCTGAGCATTTCATTAGACATTTTGCTCAGTCTTGCTTCCGTATACCGGTAAGCCGCGGGGGGGTCGCCGTCCACGGAACCGAAGTTGCCGTGGCCATCCACCAGCAGGTACCGCATGGAGAAGTCCTGGGCAAGACGAACCATGGCATCGTATACCGAGGAGTCGCCATGGGGATGGTACTTACCCAGCACATCACCCACGCAGGTGGCGCTCTTCTTGAACGGCTTGTCCGATGTCAGGCCGCTTTCGTACATTGTGTACAGGATCCGGCGGTGAACCGGCTTCAGGCCGTCCCGCACGTCCGGAAGTGCCCGCCCTACAATGACGCTCATAGCGTACTCAATGTAGGAGCGCTCCATTTCCTCCACCAGATGGGATTCAGTGATTACCTGGTCAGGAAAGGCGATGTCCTCCGGTTTATAGCTTCTGTTATGTGCCATATAGCACCTCCATTAACCGTATGAGAAAATTCAAAGGGTATTTTCCGCCCTGTTTGGCAGAAAAAGACATCAAATATCAATGTTCACCGCGTATTTTGCGTTGCGCTCGATCCATTCTTTTCTGGGCTCAACCTGTTCGCCCATGAGCACGGTGAAGATTTCATCCGCCCGGGCGGCATCGTCCAGGGTGATCCGGCGCAGGCTCCGGCTTTCCGGATCCATGGTGGTCTCCCACAGTTCGTGGGCATCCATCTCGCCCAGACCCTTAAACCGGGCAATTTCCACCTTTGCGTTGGGATTGTCTGCCCGCATTTCGGCAGAAACCTGATCCCGCTGCTCGTCGGAATAGGCAACCTTCGTGGTCTTGCCACGGGTCAGCTTGTACAGAGGAGGCACAGCGGAATAGACATAGCCGTGCTCGATCATCGGACGCATGTAGCGGAAGAAGAAGGTCAGAAGCAGGGTACGGATATGGGAACCGTCCACGTCCGCATCCGCCATGATGATGACCTTGTGATAGCGCAGCTTTTCAATGTCGAACTCTTCGCCAATGCCTGCGCCCAGTGCCACAATCAGGGGATAGAGCTTATCGTTGCCATAGATTTTGTCTGCCCGTGCCTTTTCCACGTTCAGCATTTTGCCCCACATGGCCAGGATGGCCTGGAAGCGGGAGTCTCTGCCCTGGATGGCAGAGCCGGCAGCGGAGTCACCCTCGACGATGTAAATTTCGCACAGGCTGGGGTCCCGCTCGTTGCAGTCCTGGAGCTTGTCCGGCATCTGTCCGGATTCCAGGCCGGTCTTGCGGCGGATATTTTCCCTTGCCTTCCGGGCAGCTTCCCGGGCACGGTTCGCGGTCAGCGCCTTGTCCAGAATCTGCTTGGCCGTCTGGGGATGCTCTTCAAAGTAGGTGGCCAGCTGGTCGGAAACCACCTGGTCTACCAGAGTACGGATGTAGGCATTGCCCAGCTTGGCCTTGGTCTGGCCTTCGAACTGGGCATCCGTCAGCTTCACGGAGATGATGGCGGTGATGCCTTCCCGGCAGTCTTCGCCGGAAACCTTGTCGTCTCCCTTGATGATGCCGTTTTTCTGGCCGTAGGCATTCAAAACCCTCGTCAAAGCGGTTTTGAAGCCGGTTTCGTGCATACCGCCCTCCGGGGTACGCACATCGTTGGCAAAGGAGAGCATGTATTCGTTGTAGCCGTCGTTGTACTGGATGGCGATTTCCGCACTGGCGTCTCCCTTGCTGCCGGACATATAGATCACATCTTCGTGGAAGGGGGTCTTGTTCCGGTTGGCCCAGCGGGCGAATTCCCGGATGCCGCCTTCAAAGCACATGGTATCGGAGAGGATCTCTTCTTCGTTCCGGGCATCGGTGATGGCGATGGAAAGCCCGGCGTTCAGGAATGCTTCCTCCCGCATGCGCTCATGGAGAATGTCGTAGTCATATTCCGTGGTATCGAACATCTCCGGATCCGGCTGGAAGGTCACTTCCGTACCGGTGTGATCCGTGGTTCCCACGATGGTCATTTCCTGGGTGATGTGTCCCCGGGCGAACTTCATTTCATAGATGTTGCCGTTTTTGTG
>CAZCRO010000048.1:0-19516 GCA_964501115.1 uncultured Oscillospiraceae bacterium | reverse complement strand
TCTGCCGCTGGCTCATTCCCTCTAAACGCATCTTGCGGATCTGTTTATAAATTTCTACTGTAATAACCACCTTTGCTCGCCCCCTACATAGTCTGAATCTATTATAGGGGATCTTTTCCGGTGGCTCAATGATTCATGAGCGTTTGACCGCTAAGTGGCTCACTTTTATATTAGCGTTTACAATTGTGATTTACTATACAACAAAAGAAACCATGCAACGTTTTAATCTGAAAACGCCGGAGAAAATGGATCCTTCAATTTCGCCTGTTGCACAGGCGGTCAAACAAAAGGAAGCCGGTCAGCGCATTTACGAATGGGGCTGCAAAGTCTTCGATTTCGATGGAAGAACCTGCCTGCAAATCATGCATTTTGAAACCAAAATGGTTATTTATCTGATTGATTGGAAAGCAGATGAAATTGAATACGCTGCAAATGCGGTTGCAGAATATCTACTGGATATGTATAAGAATGACAAACAGATGCAAGAGGCGCTGAAACGCTTCTTTAAGTCGGCGTTTCATGTGGTGTTTGACCGAATTACAGATCGGAGCATGATTACCAGCATGAATTCCGTACTGAATCGATGGGCGATGGACGGCTATCGGTTTTACGATTATATCGACAATGGAACACTATACACAAAGAAAATCAATCGAGATGTGAACGACTTGCCAATGACAATTACAAAAAATGGAAAGAAAGAATGGATTATTTCCTACAAATACTTTGCACAGGAAATTAAAAGCCGGTTTCCTGAGAGAATGGATCGTAAAAAATAAGAGAGCGTAAAACTCAAAATGTGAACCAGTACGATTTTTGTAAAATGATACGTGAACTCCGGGACACATATCTCATCCGGGCGGTCTGAAGGAAGAAAATGTAAGGAGCTTTCCGGCGGCGTGTATCTGTTACCGGGAGAATAAGGACGAGCTGCGCAGAATAGGGTAAAAGTGGGGGTGAACATATGCTGATGACAGCATGGCTCATGCTCAGCAGCCTATTCTATTCGCTGAGCCTCCACTCCGGAAGCTTTCCGCAGCCTCTTACCCAGGAGGAGGAGCAATTCTACCTGGAAAAGGCCGCCCAGGGAGACCTGGAAGCCCGCAATATCCTGGTAGAACGAAATTTACGCCTGGTGGCCCATGTGATGAAGAAGTACTACGCCCAAACATCCGACCAGGAGGATCTCATTTCCATCGGTACCATCGGACTGATCAAGGGCATCACCACGTTCGACGCAACCAAAGGCGCCCGCCTGGCCACGTATGCTGCCAGGTGTGTGGAAAATGAGATCCTCATGTATTTTCGTGCCCAGCGGAAGAGTGCGCAGGATGTGTCTTTGTCGGATTTTATAGAAACAGGGACAGATGGCGCGCCGTTGGCGTTGCAGGATGTGCTTAGTGAGAATACGGATCTTTTGGAAGAGGTCAGCGATCGGGAGTCTGTCCGTCTGTTGCGCCAGGCCATTGACAGCTGCCTTACGAGTCAGGAAAAGCAGGTGATTTGTCTGCGCTACGGTTTGGCAGGAGAATCGCCGTTACGCCAGCGTCAGGTAGCGCAGCGGGTTGGAATCAGCAGGAGCTATGTCTCCCGCATTGAAAAACGTGCCCTGGAAAAGCTTCGTATGGAGCTGAAATAAGCGCCTGGAAAAAGAAAATTCTGGACTTTCTCCCCAATGCTTGGTATGATTGGCAAAAAGGGAGGTTGTGTTATGGATTCTGGAAAAGCAAAAAAGATTCTGGCTGCCCATCCGAAAATGGTTCGCTGGGGACTGAAGCTTCTCAACCATGGCAGCTGGAAGAATACTCTGCGGGTATCCGGAGTGACCCTGCGGGAGGGAGCCTGTCTGCTGCGCGGTGTGCGAATTGAATCCCGGGGGATGGACAATGTGGTGGAAATCCGGGATTTTGCCCGGTTGCGTAATTGTGTGATCCATATAGAGGGCAGTCACAACCATCTGGTAATTGGGGAGTACGACTGCCTGGAAGGTGTGGAATTCTGGATGGAAGATGATGGAAACCAGATCTGCCTGGGCGCACATACGGCCATACATTCCGGAACCCAGCTGGCGGCGATTGAGGGGACGAAAATAACCTTCGGGGATGGCTGCCTGGTCTCCAATGAAGTGCGTATCCGCACCGGGGATTCCCACAGCATCCTGGATGCCGAAGAAAAGCGGATCAATCCTTCCCGGGATGTGGTTCTGGAGGAGAAAGTCTGGCTAGGCAATCGGACTATGTGCCTGAAGGGCAGCTATGTATCCAGGGACAGCATCGTGGCGGCGGGGGCAGTTGTGACGAAGGCTTTCCATGAGCCGGGATGCATACTTGCCGGACTACCTGCGAAGGTTGTAAAGCAGGGTGTCCACTGGGACGCGCAGAGAGTCACTGTGGAAAAAATGTGAAAAACCCCTGGGGTCACTTCATAGGTGACGATTCCCAGGGGATTTTTTTCAGCCGTTAGGACAGGTTCTGGATCCAGCTGCCTTTTTTCAGCATGATGCTTCCCAGCAGGCATTTCAGTACCTCCGGGAGCTGGCAGATAGCAAACAGGGGCAGAATGGGCAGGCTGGTGAAACGGCTCAGACTGTAGGCCAGGGTGACGCCGCAGGCCCACATAAATACGCTGTCAAACACGAAGGTAATGAAGGTCTTTCCGCCGGAGCGCAGGGTGAAGTAGGTGGCGTTGGCGAAGGACTGGAAGGGCATGACCAGAGCACTGATCAGAATCAGGCTTTGCGCCAGCTGACGCACGGAAGCGGTGGTGTTATAAATGGCGGGGAACAAGCCGGAGCCGAGTGCCATAATGCCGCCGAAAAGTGTGCCCGCGGCTACGGAGAAGGCGATGAGCTTCCGGTTGCTGTCCTTCACAGCCTCCTTCGGCTGCCGTGCGCCCAGCATTTGCCCCATGAGGATGCCAACGCTGGCACCCAGAGCGTGATAGACAACACTGGACAGGTTGATCAGGGTGGTGGAAATGTTCATAGCCGGGACAACATCTAGACCACAGGTGGAGTAACACTGGTTCATTGTTGCCACACCTATAGACCAGAGACACTCGTTGACGAGAAGGGGGATGCCCGTGACGGAAATGGTTTTCAGCAGAGGGGCGGGAATATGGAGCGAGCGCAAAGCACCCCGGATGAAGGGATGCTTTTTCTCATTCCGGTGGCACCAGAGAATCAGAAGCAGAAGTTCCGCATAGCGGGAAATCACAGTGGCAAGCGCTGCACCCTTTACGCCCATGGGGGCAAAGCCGAGGTGACCGAAAATGAGAATATAGTTAAAGACCAGGTTGATCGCCACAGCGGCCACACCGGCAACCATGGGCACAAAGGTTTCTTCACATTCTTTCAGAGTGCTGGCGTAAGCATTGCTCAGGGCGAAGGGCAGCAGTCCCCACAGCATGACCTGTAAATATTCCCGGCCATATTGCAGCGTCTGGGAGACATCCTGGGCGCTGCCTTCCCCGGTGAGATAGAGCCCGATCAGGCTGTCCCGGGAGAAATGGAACAACAATCCTGCCGCCAGGGAGATGACGGAGCATACCAGAACTTTGTAACGGAAGGTATAGCGGATTCCGTCTGTATCCTCGCTGCCGTGAAACTGCGCGGTAAAGATACCTGCGCCGGAGGCTGCTCCGAAAATACACAGATTGAACACAAAAATAAGCTGGTTTACAATGGAAACGCCGCTCATAGGCAATGTGCCTACCTGGCCGACCATAATATTATCCAGAAGGGATACAAAGTTGGTTATACCATTTTGAATGATGATGGGGATGCATACCTGCAGCACCCGCTTGTAAAAGGCGCGGTCGCCAATATATTTGCGAAACATGGTTCCTCCTGCATCGTAAAAGAATAGTATAATCATACACAATTCCCGGTGAAAGTCAAGGAAGAAGGGAGGCGGGCAGAAAAAAGAGAAGAATATTTGTCGAAAAATCCAAAAACAAATGTCAAATTCTGTCAATACCTGGGGAAATCCTGCCTGAGTATTTCTGAAAAATGAAAAAGCAATCGAAACCTGACACCGGGAGAAAAAGAATTTTATGCAGAATATCTATTGCCAAGAAGGCTTCAATCCGTTATAATAGGAAAGATAATAGATAACTATACCATAGCCACGTGTGCCATTGTTGAGAGTTGACATAAAAGAGGGGTAGATCATGGAAGCGTTACAGAGTTTTATGCAGCAGGTGGCCAGAATGCAGTGGTCCGACTATTTGGACATTGCCCTGGTTACGTACCTGATTTATCGGCTGATGCCGTTGGTAAAAACGCCCAGCACCATGCGTATTGCCCGGGCTGTGCTGGTGGTGATCGTCATCGCCGGTTTGACCGAGGCGCTGCATCTGTATACCCTGAGCTTCCTGCTGAATCAATGCCTTTCCATCGGCCTTCTGGCGCTGGTGATTTTGTTCCAGCCGGAGCTGCGGCGTATGCTGGATCATCTGGGCAGTGTGCGGCTGCGCAGTCTGTTCGACAACACCAAGCCGGTGGCGGAAATGGAAAATGTCATTTCTCAAACTGTGGCGGCCTGTGAGTGCATGAGCCGGGAGAAGGTTGGCGCGCTGATCGTATTTACCCGGGAAGCATCTCTGGAGGATTTTGTGAAAACCGGAACCACCATTGATGCCCAGGTATCCGAGCAGCTGATCCGGAATATTTTCTTCCCGAAGGCCGCACTGCACGATGGCGCTATGATCATTCGTGACGGCCGTGTTACCGCGGCAGGCTGTGTGTTGCCACTTTCCACCAGCGACCGGCTGGCGGCAGACCTGGGCACCCGGCACCGTGCCGGTGTAGGTATGAGTGAAAACAGCGATGCGCTGGTTGTGATCGTTTCCGAAGAAACGGGTACGATCTCTGTTGCCCAGGGAGGTATGCTCAAGCGGCACCTGGCGGCGGGTACACTGGAAAAACTGCTGCGCAATACCCTGTGCCCGGAAGAGAACGGGGAGCAGAACAAAAAAATCGGCCAGATTCTGAAGCAGAAGTTCCGGAGCGGGGAAGAGGAGGCACCTGGACATGAAAAGTAAGATTGGATCCATTGTGCTGTCCCTGGTCTGCGCATTTGGTCTGTGGCTGTACGTGATTACCACGGTCAGCCCCGGGTCTACGGATACCTATTATAATATCCCGATTGTCTGGGAAGGAGAGTCCGTGCTGACGGAGCGGGGATTGATGGTGACGGGCACCTCTTCCAATACGGTGAATCTGACACTTTCCGGAAACCGGACGGATTTGGCGCGTGTCAATTCCGGAAATATCACCATTAAGGCGGACTTGTCTACCATTTATGAGCCTGGCAATCAGATTCGCATCACCTATTCCAACCCTACTTTTCCGGGAGATGTGGCCAGCAACGCTTTTGTAATTGAATCCAAAAATCCGGACAGTATTTATGTAACGGTTGCCCGACGGGTCAGCAAGCTGATCCCTGTGGAGGTTTCCTGGATGGGTTCCCCGGCAGACGGCTTCATGATCGACCGGGAGAACAGAACCCTGGATTATCCGCAGATCACCGTTACCGGGCCGGAGTCGGTGGTGGAAACCATCGAAAAGGCGATGATTACTGTAGACCTGAACGACCGGCGGGAGTCTATCAGCGAGACCTACAAACTCACGCTGTGTGATGAGCAGGGAGAACCTGTGGATGCCAAGAGCGTCTCTACGGACGTAGATGAGGTGCGGCTGAATGTGACCATTCGCCGGGTGAAGGACTTGCGCCTGACCTATGACCTGACAGAGGGCGGCGGTGCTACAGAGGAAAACGTGACCATTACCCTCAGCGCACAGACGATCCGGGTTTCCGGAAGTGAGGCTGCGCTGGATCTTCTGGGAGACACGCTGACCATTGGCAATATCAATCTGGCAGATATAACCCGGAATATGGACCTGGTTTATACCATCAGCCTGCCGGAGGGCATTACCAACCTGACCGGTATTACCGAAGTGACTGCCAACGTTAAGTTCCAGGGGCTGGCCACAAGGGAGCTGACCATTACGGAGATTCACAGTGCCAATGTACCGGAGAATCTGGAAGTTGAGCTGATCACGGAGAAGCTGATTGTTACCCTGCGGGGTCCGTCGGATCAAATTGCGGCCATTACCCCGGAGGATGTGACGGTGACAGTGGACTTTACCGGTGCCGAAGAGGGTACCTCTACCTACCGGGTGCAGGTTACCTATGGAGATGAGTTTGACAAGGTGGGCGTTTTGCGCACGGAATCGGTGTCGGCAAAGCTGGATAAAAAATAATATTACGCCGGAAGTACTGACCGGCGGGGAAAAAGGGGAGAATGACCATGGTAAAAAGTATGACCGGCTATGGCCGTGCTGTAGAAACTGTAAACGGCAGAGAATTTACCGTTGAAGTGCGCAGCGTGAACAACCGTTATCTGGATTGTACCGTTAAGCTGCCCCGTATGGTGTCCTTTGCGGAGGATGCGGTGAAGCAGGCAGTTAAGGCAACCATTTCCCGGGGTAAAGTGGATGTATTCATCTCTGTTCGGGCAGAGGGAACACCGGAGGTTACCGTTTCCCTGAACACGCCTATGGTAGAAGGATACCTGGCTGCCATCCGCCAAATGGTGGAGGCCTATGGGGTGGGAAATGATGTGACGGCGGCAACGCTGGCAGCTTTGCCGGAGGTGTTCTGCCTGGATAAACCCCAGGTGGACGAGGAGCAGCTGCAGCAGGATCTGCTGATTGTTGCCCGGAAGGCGCTGACAAACTATGATGCCATGCGGCAGACAGAAGGCCTGGCGCTGGAAAAGGATCTGCGCAGCCGTGGCCAGACCATCCTCTCCCTGGTGGAGCAGGTGGAGGCAGGAAGCGCCCAGACCGTATCCGATTATCGCACACGGCTGGAAGAGAAGCTGAAAGAGGTTCTGGCCAACACGGCCATTGATGAAAGCCGGATTCTGACTGAGGCGGCCATCTTTGCGGACAAAGTGGCGGTAGATGAAGAAACCGTTCGCCTGCGCAGCCATCTGGATCAGATGAACACTATGCTCACTACCGGAGGTGCTGTGGGAAGAAAGCTGGATTTCCTGCTGCAGGAGATGAACAGAGAGGCCAATACCATTGGTTCCAAGTGCTCCGATGTCCGCCTGGCACGGGTAGTTGTGGACATTAAGGCGGAGCTGGAAAAAATCCGGGAGCAGACCCAGAATATCGAGTAAGGAGCCTCTTATGAAACTGGTAAATATTGGTTTTGGCAGCATGGTGGCGGCAGGACGGGTACTTGCGATTTTGGAGCCGGATTCCGCCCCGATTAAGCGCATTATGCAGGAAGCCAAGGACAGAGGTATGTTGATCGATGCCTCCTATGGCCGAAAGACCAAGTCCGTGCTTCTGATGGATACAGACCATGTGATTTTATCCGCTGTGTCTCCGGAAACCATCACCGCCCGGTGGATGGGCAAGGATGCCGCAGCAGAAGTGGAGGGAGAGAAAGCGCAGTGAGTGAAGGAAAGTTGATTGTGATCTCGGGTGCCTCCGGGGTCGGCAAGGGAACGGTTATCAAGGAAATGATGGATGCACGGAAGAATCTGTCCTTTTCTGTTTCTGCCACCACCAGAGAGCCCAGACCCGGAGAAGTGGACGGGGTCAGCTACTACTTTGTAACAAGACCCAAATTTGAGGAGATGATTGCGGCGGGGGAGCTGCTGGAATACGACGAGCATGCCGCCAATTATTACGGCACGCCCAAGGCACAGATCCGGGAGAAGCGGTGTCACGGCCACGTACTGCTGGATATTGAGCCCAATGGAGCGAAAAATGTGAAAACCAGCTTCCCGGATGCCATACTTATTTTTGTTATGCCCCCCTCCGTGCAGGAGCTGGAGCGGCGGCTGCGGGGCCGGAAGGATACGCCGGAGGATCAGATTGCCATGCGTATGGAGCGGGCAATTTGGGAGATGCAGCAGGCCGAGTGGTATGACTATGTAGTGGTCAACGACGACGCCCGGCGCTGTGCGGAAGAAATTCTGGCGATTCTTGATAAATAATCTAAAAACCGAAAGCTTCTTTCCCTTTGGGAAAATGCCTATATAAGAAAATGGAGGACCATTCTATGCTTTATCCACCTGTTGCTGATTTGCTGAACAAAGTTGAAAGCCGCTATTTGCTGGTGAATGTGGTTGCCCAGCGGGCACGCCAGATTGCCGCCGAAGCGGAAGAATTCCACGAAGATCTGCCTGAAAAGCCGGTTACCCTGGCCATTCAGGAAGTTGCCGATGGAAAGCTGTCCGCTTCTGTGAAGGAAGAGTACAAGCGGTAAACAGCGTGTCATCACTGAGGGAAACGGAGGAAAGGGTATGACCGTACAAATAGTCGTCGCTACGGCAACATATTCTATGGACAAGCCCTATTCCTACCGGGTACCCCAGGGGATGACTCTGTGCCCCGGCCATCGGGTGGTGGTTCCCTTTGGAAAAGGAAATGTCCGTACAGAGGGAATTGTTGTGTCCGTTGGCAATGGGGACGAAGAAAAATTGAAGTGTGTAGAGCGTACTCTGGAGGAAGAGCCTGTTTTGTCGCCGTATCAGCTGCGCATGGCCGCTTTCCTTCGGGAACGATACTTTTGCACATTTTATGATGCTGTCCGGGCGATGCTTCCGGCTGGATTCTGGTTTCGGGAGAAGCAGACGGTTTCTCTGACCCAGGACAGAAGTTGGGAAACGGCTTCCATCCGCAAAGAAGGCGCCCGGCAGATCCTGATCTTCCTGCGGGAGCAGGGCGGCGAGTGCCAGACATCGGCACTCGGCGCTGTGCTTCCGGATGAGGAAAGCCGCAATGAGGTGCTGTCCTACCTGGCAAGGAAAAAATGGATCCGTGCCGAAAAGGATTTTTTGAAAAAAAACAGCGAGAAGTCTGAGCGGATCGCTACTTTGGCGGTTACTGCGGAGGAGGCGGCTGCCTATGCCGATTCTCTTCCCCGAAGAAGCAATTTGCAGCGTGGTATCCTGCAGCTGATGTGCAGCGTGGGCTCTGCCAGCGTGAAGGATATTTGCTACTACACAGGCGCAAGCAGCCAGGCAGTGACCAGACTGGAAAAGCTTGGCTACCTGACCTTGGGGCAGCGCCAGGTGTTGCGGTGCCGGGAGATAAAGCCGGCGAAGGTGACAAAGCCGCTGATCCTGAACCAGGAGCAGCAGCAATGTCTGGACGGACTGGAAGGCCAGCTCGCCCGGGAGAACCCGGGAGTGGCACTACTGTATGGTGTTACCGGCTCCGGCAAGACCTCTGTGTATATCCGCCTGATCGAGACGGTGTTGGCACAGGGAAAAGCGGTGGTGCTGATGGTGCCGGAGATTGCCCTGACCCCTCAGCTTCTTGGACAAATGGTTGCCTGGTTTGGAAACCAGGTGGCGGTGTTGCATTCCAGCCTGTCCACAGGCGAACGGTATGACCAGTGGAACCAGGTGCGCCAGGGAAAGGCCAGAGTTGTTGTGGGTACCCGTTCGGCAGTGTTTGCCCCATGCCCCAACCTTGGCCTGATTATTCTGGACGAGGAACAGGAGCATTCCTATAAATCAGAAAATGCGCCCCGCTACAGCGCCAAAGAGGTAGCCATGTGGCGGGGACACAAAGAGAAAGCGCTGGTGCTGCTGGGGTCCGCTACCCCTTCCATAGAAAGCATGTACCATGCCCGGCAGGGGACGTATACTTTGTATCGCCTGACCAGGCGCTATAACGGCCGTGCACTTCCGGAAGTGGAAGTTGTGGATATGCGTCAGGAGCTGAAAATGGGAAACGACTATTCCCTCAGCTATCCCATGCGTCAGGCGCTGCACGATACCTGTGCCGCCGGAAAGCAGACCATACTTCTGATGAACCGGCGGGGAAACAGCCGTTGCCTTGTATGCGTGGATTGCCGGGAAGCGCCGGAGTGCCCCAGATGTAATGCAAGGCTTACATTCCACAGTGCCAACAACCGGCTGATGTGCCACTACTGTGGTTTCTCCCAGCCGGTTCCGGAACGATGCCCAAAGTGCGGCGGGCCAATGAAAACCCTTGGCTCCGGTACGCAGAAGGTGCAGCAAGAGCTGGCAGAGCTTTTTCCGGAAGTTCAGACTTCCCGGATGGATGCCGATACCGTCAGCGCCTCCAATACCCACGAGGCGTTTCTGGATCGCTTTCGCAAGGGGGAGCAGCAGGTGCTGCTGGGTACCCAAATGGTGGCCAAAGGGCTGGATCTTCCCAATGTGACGCTGGTGGGTGCTCTGGATGCGGATTTGAGTCTGTACACCGGTGGATTCCGGGCAGGGGAGACGACCTTTAATATGCTGACACAGGTGGTTGGGCGAGCCGGACGGGGAGAATTTTCCGGTCGGGCACTGATTCAGACGATGAACCCCAATCATGCTGTGATCCGCCTGGCGGCTCAGCAGGACTATGACGCGTTTTACAATTTGGAGCTGCAGCTGCGCCGGGTACAAGGTATGCCGCCCTTCGGGGATCAGGTGATGGTTTGCTTCCAGGGGGAGCAGGAGCAGCAGGTGCTGTTGGGAGCAATGAAGTTCCGGGACAGCTTGATTGCCATGGAGCGTAACCCCGACTTGAAGCTGGGAAGCATGCAGATCCTGGGCCCGGCGCCCAGCCCGGTACCGAAAGTGAACTACCGGTACCGATACCGGTTGACCATTGTTTGTAAACAGAGCAAGCAGCTGCGTTCTGCCTTTTCTTATTTGTTGCAGTCCTTTGGCAAGGACAGCAAGATGCGGGGCGTCAGTGTGTATTTGAACATAAACGGATATGAGTAAGGAGAAATAAATATGGGACTGAGAAAAATTCTTACGGTAGAGGAACCCTGCCTGCACAAGGTTTGCAGACCGGTGGAAAAGTTTGACGCAAAGCTGCACAAGCTCCTGGATGATATGAAGGAAACCCTGCTGGATTCCAACGGCGTAGGACTGGCGGCACCCCAGGTGGGCATTTTGCGCCGGGTCGTCGTAGTGGATACCGGGGAGGAAATCCTGGAGCTGGTGAATCCGGAACTGCTGGAAACCAGCGGAGAGCAGGAAGGTGCGGAAGGCTGCCTGAGTGTTCCCGGAAGATACGGCATTGTGAAGCGTCCGTATAATGCCAGCGTAAAAGCCCAGGACCGTAACGGAGAATGGTTTGTGGCGGAAGGGGAAGAATTGATTGCCCGTTGCTTCTGCCATGAGCTGGATCACCTGGATGGCATCGTCTATACCGAAGTGATGGAACGCTTCCTCACAGAGGAAGAATTGGAGGAGATGGGCTAAGTGAGAGTGGTATTCATGGGCACGCCGGATATTGCCGCAACTTGCCTGAAGCAGATCTTGGCCGATGGATTTGACGTGGTTGGTGTGTATACCCAGCCGGATCGCCCCAAGGGACGGGGCATGAAGCTGACTGCCAGTCCCGTAAAAGAGGTGGCACTGTCCGCGAATATTCCGGTGTATCAGCCGGAAAACTTCCGGGAAGAAGAAACCGTGCAGCAGTTGTGGGATCTGAAACCGGATATTTGCGCTGTGGTGGCCTATGGCCGAATTTTGCCGCAAAAAGTGCTGGATGCACCCGGGCTGGGCTGTATCAATATCCATGCCAGCCTGCTGCCGAAGTACCGGGGGTCCGCCCCTTATCAGTGGGCGGTGCTCAACGGAGAAAAAGAGACTGGTGTTACGGCCATGTACCTGTGCCGGGAAATGGATGCCGGCGATATGATCGACAAGGTGGCAACGCCGATCGATGAAAATGAAACCGCCGGAGAGCTGCTGAATCGCCTGGCTCTGCTGGGAGCGGGGCTGCTGAGCAAAACGCTGACCCGGTTCACTCAGGGACAGGTATCGGGGGAAAAGCAGGATCCGGAGCAGGTGAGTTATGCGCCTATGCTGGATAAGCAGCTGTGCCCGATTGACTGGAACAAAACCGCCCGGCAGGTTCATGATCAGGTGCGGGGATTGCAGCCCTGGCCTGTGGCAACCATGCAGCTGCAGGGTAAGAACTTTAAGGTGCACGAGACCCGGGTGGTATCCGGAAGTGGCACACCGGGGCAGATTTTGGGATTGAGCAAAACCGGCCTGACCATTGCCTGTGGACAGGGGGCGGTAGAGATTTTGACCCTTCAGGCAGAAGGCGGAAAGCGGATGCGTGCGCCGGACTATTTCCGGGGGCATCCCCTGGAGGGGTAAATGGGAGCCAGAGAAACGGCGCTGAAAGCGCTGATTGCATGCCGCCGCCAGGAGGCATGGTCCAATGCCGTACTGAAAGAGGCAATCCGTGGGGATCGGCTGGATCCCCGGGACGCAGCCCTGGCCACCCGACTGTGCTATGGTGTGGTGCAGAACCGGGGAAGGCTGGATTTCTATCTGCGTCAGCTGCTAAAGGGGAGCCTGAAAAAACTGCATCCGGCGGTACACGATATACTGCATCTGGGATTGTACCAGATCTATGAAATGGATCGTATTCCGGACAGTGCCGCAGTAAATGAGTCTGTGGTTCTGGCGGGGAAATACGGCCCGGCAAGCCAGCGTGGACTTGTCAACGGTGTGCTGCGCAATGCGGTACGTACCAAAGGGCAGCTGGAGGAGCCTACCTCCTATGCGGACAAATACAGCCACCCGGAGGAACTGATCTCCCTGCTGAAGGCCAATGTGCCCAAGGGAATGCTGGAACCAATCCTTCAGGCAAACAACGCCGCACCGGAAACCACGGTGCAGGTGAACAAAACCAAAACCACAACCCCCGAGCTTGCGGAAATGCTGAAGCGTGCCGGGGTGGAAGTCCGGAGTCATCCATGGATGCCGGATTGCCTGGTGCTCAGCGGTACAGGCAACATGGAAGCGTTGCCGGCGTTTCGGGAGGGACTGTTCTATGTGCAGGATCCTGCCTCCCGCCTGGCGGTGATGTGCGCCGGTCTGACCGAAGCATCCGGTGCGCAGGTGTTGGATTGCTGCAGCGCCCCTGGTGGAAAAAGTTTTGCCGCAGCCATTGCGATGGGGGGCAAGGGAACCATTTTCTCCCGGGATATTTATCCCCATAAGATCAGCCTGATTGAAAATGGCGCCAAACGGCTGGGGCTGAGCAACATTCACGCCGCATGCCAGGACGCTACGGAGCCTGTGCCCCAGTGGAAAGAGCGCATGGATGTGGTTCTTGTGGATGTCCCCTGCTCGGGGCTAGGGATTATCCGGAAAAAGCCGGATATTCGCTACCGTGATCTGTCGCAGATGCAGCAGCTGCCGGAATTGCAGAAGGCCATCCTGAAGACACAGGCCGCCTATGTCAAAAAAGGCGGCGTGCTGATCTATTCCACCTGTACCATCCTGAAAAGGGAGAATGAGCAGGTGGTGGAGGCATTCCTGAAGGAAAATCCGGATTTCGTTCCGGAAAAGCTGACACTGCCTTCCGTATTTCCGGAAAATGAAACCGGGATGCTTACACTTTATCCCGGGATATATGATACAGACGGCTTCTTCATCTGCCGTCTGCGGAGGACATTATGAATCTGAAATCTCTGACACTGGGAGAAATGAGCGAATTGTTTCGCCAGCGCAAGCTCCCGGCGTTTCGTGCCAAGCAAGTATATAGCTGGCTCCACAGAGGGGTCAGAAGCTATGATGAAATGACCAATTTGCCCAAGCAGCTGCGGGAGGAACTGGAAGGGGAGTACCCTATCTGTCCGCCTCAGGTTGTGCGTAAGCAGGAGTCCCAACGGGACGGCACCATCAAGTATCTGTGGAAGCTCTCCGATGGAAACTGTGTGGAAACGGTGCTGATGCGCTACCATTATGGAAATACCGTATGTATCTCCACAGAGGTGGGCTGCCGGATGGGCTGTGCTTTCTGCGCCTCAACGTTGGGCGGCCTGGTGCGGCGGCTGGAACCCTTCGAGATGCTGGATCAGGTGCTGTTCACCCAGGTGGACTCCGGACTGCCTGTTTCCCATATCGTACTGATGGGTATCGGTGAGCCACTGGATAATTTTGACAATGTGATGCGTTTCCTGGAGCTGGTAAACAGCCCGGAGGGGATGAATATCTCTATGCGGCATATCAGCTTGTCAACCTGCGGCCTGGTGCCGAAAATCGATGAACTGGCTGGAAAAAATTTGCAGCTGACCCTTTCGGTGTCTCTGCATGCGCCCAATGATTCCATACGCAATACCATCATGCCGGTGAACAAGGCATATCCCAGTCAGGAGCTGATAGATGCCTGTCGCCGGTACTATCAGGCAACTTCCCGGAGAATATCCTTTGAGTACGCCATGATTTCCGGAGTCAACGATTCCAGAGAAAATGCCAAAGAGCTGCTGCGCCGGATGAAGGGGCTTCCCTGTCACTTCAATCTGATCCCGCTGAATCATGTGGAAGAAAGTCCGCTCAAACCCAGCACGAAAGAGGCTGTGGCGGTATTCCAGAAGACACTGGAAGATGGTGGCATTCCGGCCACTGTCCGCCGCACACTGGGCGGAGACATCGATGCCAGCTGCGGCCAGCTGAGAAGAAAATATACCAAAGAGCAGTAATCCTTTTTCCTATAAAAAGAATCCTGCGCACAGAACACGAGAAAGAGGTGCATCACCATGCAGAGCTGGGGACTGACAGATAAGGGCTGTGTCCGGAAACAAAACCAGGACGCCTTTCATATTGAGAAGCTGGATCGGCATACGCTGCTGTGTGTGGTGTGCGACGGTATGGGAGGCGCAAAATCCGGCAATGTGGCATCGTCTCTGGCAGTGGATGTGTTTGTCCAGGAGGTGGTGCGCAATTGGACACCCCAGACCGACTGGGACAAGTGCGATATGATCCTTCGCAGCGCCGTGAAGCTGGCCAATTTTACGGTATACGATCAGGCAAACCAGTTTGAAGAGTTTTCCGGTATGGGCACCACACTGGTGGCTGCCGTGATCCGGAAGAATCAGGTTTCCGTGATCAACGTGGGAGACAGCCGGTGCTACAGTATTTCCAGCGGCAGCATCCGCCAGATCACCAAGGATCATTCTGTTGTACAGATGATGGTGGATCGGGGAGAACTGACCCCGGAAACTGCGAAAAGTTACCCGGGGAAAAATCTGATCACCCGGGCGGTGGGAACGGAGCCTACCATTATTCCCGATATTTACCGCCAGGATGTGGAAAGAGGCGGATTTTTGCTGCTGTGTTCCGATGGGCTGAGCAATATGCTGGATGACCAGGAAATCCTCTTTGAGGTCGTCCATGGCGTGAAGAAGCAGAACTGCTGCAAGCGTCTGCTGGATATAGCCAAACTCCGGGGAAGCCCGGATAATGTAACTAGTATTCTGGTATCTGTTTGAACCGGTCTGGAAAGGAGCTTTAAGTCAATATGAATCAATATATTGGGCGACTGCTGGACGACCGGTACGAAATTCTGGAAGTAATCGGCACCGGTGGAATGGCTGTTGTATACAAGGCCCTGTGCCATCGGTTGAACCGGCTGGTTGCCATTAAAATATTAAAAGATGAGTTCTCGGCGGACGAGGATTTTCGCCGCCGTTTCCGGGCGGAGGGTGAGGCGGTTGCCATGCTCAGCCACCCGAATATTGTCCAGGTGTACGACGTATCCTCGTCGGACAATGCAAACTACATTGTCATGGAACTGATCGATGGAATTTCCCTGAAACAGTACATGGAAGTCAAGGGCGTACTCAACTGGAAAGAGACCCTGCATTTTGCCATGCAGATTGCCAAGGGTCTGGAGCATGCCCACAGCCGTGGGATCGTCCACCGGGATATTAAACCCCATAATGTGATGGTTCTGAAAGATGGCAGCGTCAAGGTGATGGACTTTGGCATTGCCAGAGTGATGAGCAAAAGCAACACCCTTACGAAAGAAGCGCTGGGTTCCGTACATTATATTTCACCGGAACAGGCCAAGGGCGGATACACAGACAGCCGCTCGGATCTGTATTCCCTGAGCGTGGTTATGTATGAGATGATGACCGGCCGGCCGCCATTTGACGGGGAATCTCCCGTGGCGGTAGCCATTCAGCATATCAATGGCGGCGCACCCAAGCCTTCCAGCCTGAATCCCAATATTCCCACCGGGTTGGAACAGATTATTCTCAAGGGCATGTCTCTGGAGCCGAAGGATCGTTATGCTTCGGCAACGGAGATGCTGCAGGATATGGAGGAGTTCCGGAAGAATCCCGGCATCGATTTCCAGTATCAACCCAGTGCCCCTTCCAGCCATCCGATTGCCATACGTGGAGTGGCACAAACCTATCCGAAGACCACTGCCGAACGGGTGGCCAATGCCAGAAACGGCGTAACGCCAGCCAGAGCGCAGCAGGGAACCGGCCGGGTGCCCCAGCAGCAGAATTTACGGCAGGATACCGCTTCCCGTCGTCCGGTGGTCAGCCAGAATACGGATGCCATGCGCCGGGCAGCCCTTCGCAAGAAAGAAGAGCAGCGCAAACGGGAGGAGCGTAACCGTGTTGCAACCATAGCGGTTGTGGTGTGTAGCGTGGTGGCGTTCTTTGCCATCGGTGCGTTCTTGCTGGCGGTCTTCAACGGAGCTTTGCTGAATAAGGACAAGGATCTGGTGGAGGTGCCATATCTGATCGGTACGGAATACAGTGATGAACTGATCAGCAAATATTCGGATTTTGTGATCCGCTTCCAGCCTCAGCAATATGACAGTACCTATCAAAAGGGTCAGATTATGCATCAGGAGCCGGAGGGCGGAAACAAAGTGGCCAAGGGATCGGAAATAGTAATCACCGTCAGCCTGGGTGAAGAACCAGCGGTGAAGGTGATGGAGAACCTGATTTCTGTTGGACTGGAAGAGGCAAAGTCCTTCCTTGTGGGGCAGGGGTTTGGTGATACCCTGGTGCGCCAGGAGGCCAGCGATGAAATTGAAGAGGGAAAGGTAACCCGTACCGATCCTGTGGCGGGTACACCTCTGGAAGATGGCCAGACAATCAGCCTGTGGGTTTCCACAGGTCCTGAAAATGTGGAAATGCCCAATGTGGTCGGCATGCTTCGGGATGAGGCAATGGGGCGGCTGGAGCAGCTGCGCAATGTCCGCATTGTAGAGCAGACGGAATACAATTCCTATGTGGAAGCAGGCAGTGTGATTCGTACGGATCCCAAGGTGGGGGCAAAGCTGGAAAAAGATCAGAATGTGATTCTCTACATCAGTGCCGGACCGGAAATGGCTACGGTGCCCAATGTTCTGGGCTTTGACAGCGAGGAGGCTATTCGCCAGCTGAGCAAACTTGGGTTCTACAATATCAATACCGAGCCGGTTAAGAGTGACCGGCCAAAGGGAGAGGTACTGTACCAGTCCGTGGAGAAGGACACCAAGCTGAAGCTGGAGGAGGAGATTCTGCTGCGAATTTCGGAAGGCCCCCGGGAGACGCAGCCTGCCCAGGAACCCACCCAGGAGGAAACAAAGGATGAGACAACTACTGTCTCTGTTCGCTTTGCCGTGCCCAACCGGGAAGAGGAATACCTGCTTACGATTCTGCAGGACGGCAATGTAATTGTAGAAGACGAGCGAATCCCGGCCGGATGCTCAGAGTACATTGTGACGCTGACGGATCAGGGAACCAAGTTGTATGATATATATGTAGACGGTGTAAAATTCACCACACAGAAAGTGACGTTTAATGGCAACTGACGAAAGGATTGGCAGAATCATCCGCTCAATCAGCGGATTCTATGATGTCCAGCTTCCCCAGGGAGTAGTGACCTGCCAGGCGCGGGGGATTCTGCGCAAGCAGGGGTTATCTCCTCTGACGGGGGATCTGGTAGAGATCACCCAGACGAAGGAGAAGGGGATGGTGGAGAAAATCATGCCCCGGAAAAACAGTTTCGTGCGCCCGGCAGTGGCCAATGTGGATGCCTTGCTGATATTTGCGGCCAATGTGAATCCGGTTACGGAGCCATTCCTGATTGACCGGGTAACGGCCATTGCGGGGAACAAGGGCGTGGAAAGTATTTTGTGCGTGAACAAGACTGATCTTGACGGGGCAGAAGATCTGCGGGGCATCTATACCCGGGCGGGGTTTCGGGTAATTGCCACCAGTGCGCAGACCGGTGCGGGAATTGAAGAACTGCGCCGGGTACTCCAGGGAAAGCTCACCGCCTTCACCGGAAACTCCGGCGTAGGAAAAAGCAGCATTCTCAATCGCCTGTGTCCGGAGCTGGCGCTGCCCACGGGGGAGGTCAGCCAGAAGCTGGGCCGGGGACGGCACACTACCAGGCACACAGAGTTGTTTGCGCTGGATGGGGAGACCTTCGTAATGGATACGCCGGGCTTTTCCTCCTTTGATACGGATCAGATGGACGTGATCCTGAAAGAGAATTTGCAGTTTGCTTTTCCGGACTTTGCGCCGCAGTTGGGAAAATGCCGGTTTGATGACTGCTCTCACCGGGCGGAGCCGGGCTGTGCCGTGCGTGAGGCAGTGGAAGGCGGAGCCATCGGTGCGAGCCGGTATGAAAGCTACCTGAAGCTGTACGAAAAATCCGCACAGTATAAACAGTGGGAGCATAAGTAAAAAACGGGGTGCGGTCCTGGATAGGACTGCGCCTCATCTTTTTATAAGAAATCATAAAAACACGACAAATGTCGTTTTTGCTGACGCTGTACTATTATATAATGAGGGCGTACCAAGGGAAAGAAACAGGAGGGGACAAATCCTGTTTGCCAGAATGCCTAAAAAAGTCGAGAAAATTTTGTAAAAAACTTATGAAAATATTCTTGACAAATAGGAAAATGGATGGTATTATATGTGAGCATGTGTGGGAGAACTGCGCATGCGATGCGATGATGCAGGAGATTGCGAGAAATCGGTAACTTCTGCGGAGTATGTCCGGTCATCGGGCGGCTGAACTGCTTCTGTTACGCTGGCGTATATCGCCGGGGCAGGAGAATGGTCGGCGCTTGTCGGCCAATTTTCATGGCCCGAAGTGATACGCACGGAGGCGTGAATGGTCAGTTCGACCGTACCCAGACACTACGCAAACTGAGTACGTTTCATCAAGGAGGAAACACACAATGGCAAACCAGCAAATGATCCGGATTCGGCTGAAGGCTTACGATCACCAGCTGATCGATTCCAGCGCAGCTAAGATCGTTGAAACCGCAAAGCGCAACGGCGCCCAGGTTTCCGGCCCTATCCCCCTGCCCACCAAGAAGGAAGTTGTCACCATCCTTCGCGCTGTCCACAAGTACAAGGATAGCCGTGAGCAGTTTGAGCGCAGAACCCACAAGAGACTGATCGATATCCTCAACCCCAACCAGAAGACCATCGAGGCTCTGATGAGCCTGGACCTGCCTGCTGGCGTTGAGATAGAGATAAAGCTGTAAAAGCTGACATTCTATTGGCTTTTACCGCTGCCCGCACTGTCTGGCATCGGGCGGACGGGTCATGTTGACACCTGAACCCAATGCAGGAGTCAACCAATAACCTAAAAAGGAGAAAACCAACCATGAAAAAAGCAATCATCGGCAAAAAAGTGGGCATGACCCAGATCTTCGATGAGAGCGGCAAGGTCATCCCTGTTACCG
>CAZCRO010000047.1:0-19601 GCA_964501115.1 uncultured Oscillospiraceae bacterium | reverse complement strand
CCAGACCGGGACCCTGCCGTGATTTATTGTGGACGGGTGGTTATTGAGCGCTTACACTGTAAGTGCTCCGGGCTTTAGCCGGCTTACAGTGGCATTTTTGTGTTTAGACTTTCCGGAATCTTCCGGCGTATCCGCAACGGCGGCACAGCTCCTCTGTGGCAACTCCCTGGGAAAAACCATTAAATAGGGCTTGCGCGCGTTCACAGTGCAGAATGTCTTCCAGCTCCTCCCGGAAGACATTCCCCAAAACAATGTCTCCTTCATGATCCAGACAGCAGGGAACCACAGTACCATCTGCCAGAATGCCCAGCTGATCCCGCAGACCATAGCAGAAAAAGCATCCTGTTCGTTCCTGAGCAGATAAATCCGGCCAATCGAATTTATCTCCTGGTTCCAGAAAAATTCGGTCTCCAATGGCGGTGCCTTGCTTTCCGGGAATCCAGTCCTGGGGGAATGCATGGTGCAGAGCATCCAGTATTTCCGCATTTTTTTCATCCTGACCACCGTTGTTCCATAGTCTGTATACAACGATGCATTTTCCCTCTGCTGCCTTTCCAAACTGGATGCATCCGTGTATATAGTCCCGGAAGGAGGTGGAAATGTCGTTGGCCTCGAAGGCGTGCAGAGAAATATGGATTTTATGAAGTGCGGGTGATTGCAGCAATACCTGCTGCCGCTTGGGTAGAAGTGTGCCATTGGTTGTAAGTATTACACGAAACCCTTGCTGATGGCTCTGTGCCAGAAAGTTTTCCAGAAGCGGGTGGCAAAGTGGTTCTCCCATCACATGAAAGTAAAGATAATCTGTGTATGGCTTCAGCTTGGGCAGGAGGAGCTGAAATTCCTCTGCGGTCATGCTGCGTGCAGGCCGTTTTGTTCCCGGGCAAAACGCACAGCACAGATTACATTTGTTGGAAATCTCTACATATACTTTTCGAAATCTCTTTTTCATAGCAGAGGAATACCCGCTTGCTCACATATGGATATGGTCTCATTATCCCAGATGCTGGATTGAACTTCGCCAATATGGGCGCATCCCATAAGCAGCATCGCCAATCGGCTCTGTCCGATACCGCCGCCGATGGTCAGGGGCAGTTGGTCGTTCAGCAGCATCTGGTGGAAGGGGAGTGCCCTGCGGTCGTCGCAGTTGGCAATGGTCAGCTGACGATCCAGTGCCTGTGCGTCTACACGGATTCCCATAGAAGAGATTTCCAGCGCCCGATTTAAAACCGGATCCCAGAAGAATATGTCGCAGTTCAGCTGCCAGTCGTCGTAGTCCGGTGCACGACCATCGTGGGGCTTTCCGGATTTCAGTGCTCCACCGATTTGCATAATGCAGGAAGTGGGATGTTCCTTCACATAAGCGTTTTCTCTCTGCGAAGGGGTAAGATCCGGATACAGGTCTTCCAGCTCTTGGGTGGTTATAAAGCTTACTTTCCGCTCCAAACGCAGGGTAAGCTGCGGGAAACGAACATGAAGCCGATCATTGGTATCGCAGATGGCACGCACGATTGCTTCTACAATCAGTTTCAGGTAGTCCAGATTTCTGTTTTCCTGGGTAATGACTTTCTCCCAGTCCCACTGGTCAACATAAATAGAATGGATATTATCCAGTGTTTCATCCCGACGGATGGCGTTCATATCCGTATACAGGCCGTTTCCAACGGTGAATCCATACCGTTTCAGGGCCAGCCGTTTCCACTTTGCCAAAGAATGCACAACCTGGGCATCTGCGCCCACGGCGGGAATGTCGAAGCTGACAGGACGTTCATAGCCGTTCAGATTATCGTTAAGTCCGGAATTCTCGGTAACGAATAAGGGCGCGGATACACGCTTCAGGTTTAGTGCATTGGAGAATTCCTGCTGGAATGTCTGCTTGATATAAGCGATTGAACGCTGGGTGTCGTATGCGTCCAGTTTAGGCGCATAGTGTTCCGGAATATAGATTATTCGCATTGTTTTCGCCGCCTTTTTCATTTCATGGGTAGATTTGAGTGGATATTTTTCTGAAAGCACATCTTTGATATGCTCTCTGGATTCCTGCAATATTTCGTTTATATGGGCTTTCCTGTGATTTCGAAGCTCCTCCAGTTTGCCAAGCCCGGCCATCAGTTCGCCGTTGGCACGGAAAACCGGTTCCAGGTGATGGCGGTATTTGGGGTAAGTTCCGCAACGATAGTTCTCCATCACAATGTCGTACCGTTGTGATGCAGCCTTTACTGCATCCTGCCAGGACAAATACAGCTCCTTTTGCGCGTTCTCTCCCAAAACAGCCATGGCTTCCATAGAAAGGTGCTGCAGGCAAGCGGCCATACTGTCAGCGTTTTCGTCAATCAGCAGCCCGTTTCGATCCGGTGTAACACCTTCTGCCGCACAACTTCCTGCAATCAGGACAGAGGCAACACCGCAAGCAGCAGCTTCCCGCACGACCAAACCGTTGGTGTCAAATGTAGATGGAAATAGAAACAGACTGGCACGACAATACCAGGCACGCAAAATCTCCCGGTCGTGAATTGCGCCTGGGAAAAAGACTTTCTCCGCCAGCCCCAGAGCTTTCGTATACTGGTATACCTTCTCAAAGTCTCCGCCGGTGCCGATGAAAACCATCCGGAAATCCTTTTTCATGTGATTCAGTTTAGAAAGAGCATCCAAAATAATCCTCAATCCCTTGTACCACATGATCCGTCCTACAAACAGGTAAACCGGGACATCCGCAGGAAGGTCGTATTCCCGGGTTGCTTCCCGGATTCTTTTCTGGTTGACCCGTCCCTGTGGGATGTCTACACCATTGGGCATAATGATGCATTCACCCTCGTAACCCAGACTGCGCAGATTTTCAGCTGCCCCCTGGCTGACCGTCCATATTTCATCACAGGCATTCATATTTTCCAGCAAAGCCCGTTTGCTGCCCTCCTGAAGAGCAGCGCTGTGAAGAATATTGGCAATGTCTATATCGAATTTTGTGTGGTATGTTAAAACCAGCGGTACATCCAGGACCTGTCGAAACTCTCTGGCAAGCATAGTGGATACAATAGGGCAGTGGCTGTGGAGCAAGCCGATATTGCGTTGCTGGAGCTGACGCAATATATCCGGTGCAAAGGGAATTCCGGCCATATATCCCGTGGCTTTTCTCAAATCCAAACTGGGATAACGAAGTACAGGGTATTCAAAGGCACCGTCGTCTGCCTTTGGGTGATCCGGTGTAACGACAATGCTTTGCTTATTACAGCTGGATAAATGCCTTCCGTAGTTCATAACGGCGTTGGCAACGCCGTCAATAACAGGAGGGAAAGAATCGTTCAGAAGGCAGATAGTAGTTTCCATAGGATCACCTTTGGGTCAGAATTTCTTATAAAGGTACCACTTTTAGGAGAAAAAGTCAATGGTTGTATTTTTCTGCCAGATACTTCATGGCAAGAACATAGCCGTGAAATCCCTGGCCTTTGATTGTTTTTTCGCAAGCCATCCCCGCATAGGAGATTTGCCGGAAAGCCTCCCGGGCATCCACATTCGAGATATGTACTTCAACAGCCGGGATAGATACCGCTTTCAGGGCATCCAAAATGGCAACACTGGTATGGGTATAGGCAGCCGGATTGATCACAATTCCGCCGACTTTCCCAAAGCTTTCCTGGATTTTATCCACCAGGGCGCCTTCGTGATTGGACTGATAGCATTCCACTTCCACATCGAGTTCCCGGGCTGTGGAAGCTATCAGAGAGAGCAAATCGTTATATGTTTCTTTGCCGTAAATTCCAGGTTCCCGAATGCCGAGCATATTCAGATTGGGCCCGTTTAATACCAAAATCTTCATGCCATTTCCTCCAACGCTTTTAAAATGTTCTGTGCGGTTTCTTCCGGGCTGCCCTGATTTGCGATAGAAAGATCTGCAAATTTTCGATACAGTGGATCCCGTTTTTGGAACATTTCTTCCATTTTTTCTTTGTGGGAAAGGGGGCGACCATCCGTAGGCAAACAGGATACGGGTCGCTGCAAATAGACAATGGTACCATTTCTGTGCAGTTTGCGATAATTTTCCGGTCTGGTCACACAGCCGCCACCTGTGGCGAGAATTATGCCGGAAAGCATCCCAAGTTCTTCCAGAACCTGGCTTTCCATCCCGCGAAAAATGTCTTCGCCCTCACTGGGAATTATTTCTGCTATTTTACGCTGAAAAGTATCTTCCAGAACACTGTCCGCATCGTATACTTTACGGCCTGTCAATGTTGCAAGTGCTTTTCCAACGGTGGTTTTACCACAGCCGGGCATACCGATGAGAATGATGTTTTCCATTTGGCGGCGAAGTTGATGGTAGATTTTGTCAATGCTTTCATCCGGAATCTGTGTCCCGGTAAACCACTGCGCGCTTTCTTTGGCCTGAGCCACCAGCATTTTCAGTCCGTTTTCCCAAGGGAGTCCCATTGCCTCTGCTTCCAGCAGCAATGTTGTCCTGGCAGGATTATATACAACATCCAGCACACCCTCCAGATGGGAAAATTGGCGAAGGTCTTCAATGGGAGAGCACTGAACATTCGGATACATGCCAAGAGGCGTTGCGTTTACGATCAAAGCAGCATCCAGGTGACGATGCAGATTACTGTAGTTGTTTTCTCCATTGCGGGACAGGACAATAACCTCTGCACCGGCATTTTTCAGAACTGCGCATACTGTATTGGATGCACCACCACTACCACATACCAGTGCTTTTTTTTCCGAGACTTTTATGCCGGAATCCTTCAGCATGGTCTCGAACCCATAATAATCGGTATTGTGACCGACCAAAGTACCATTTGCTTTTCGAATGACCGTATTTACCGCACACAGCGCCTGTGCCTGGGGAGAAAGTTCATCCAGAAAGGGGATGACTGCCTTTTTATACGGAACGGTTACATTCAGCCCGGTAAACTCTCCACTTTTTAAAAAGCTTTCCAATTCCTCCGGTTCTTTTTCAAACAGGCAGTAACAGTAGCTACCAAGCTGGCGATGGATTTGGGGAGAGTAGCTATGTCCCAGCTTTCTTCCAAGAAGTCCGCACTGCATTATACTACCTCCGTATAACTGCCCAAATACTTGAATTCTTCGCACAGGTCATCCAGTTCACACATCAGCTGAACAAACTGTTCCGAATAGATGGAGGTTTCCAGATCGAAGTAGAACATAAACTCAAACTCCCGGTCTGGGATTGGTCTGGATTCCAGCTTGGTCACATTGATTCCCAGTGCGTAAATCCGGGCCAACACCCGGTACAGGGCTCCGGGCTTGTGGTTCAGCACCATCATAATACTGGTTTTATCCGAACCGGGGTAAATCTCCATTTTCTTGCTGATGCAGATAAACCGGGTGCGATTGTTGCCTTTGTCCTGCACGGAAGAGGCAATATTATGAAGTCCGTAGAGATCAGCACAAGATCGGCTGCTTAGAGCCGCCACGTCCTTCCTGCCCGATGAAGCAACCATTTCCGAAGCGACAGCTGTATTGGCTACCGGTACAACGTTCACGCCCTTCAGGCCACGCAGAAAGCTGCTGCACTGGTTAATTGCTTGCTCATGGGAGTATATCTCCCGAATGTCCTCCAGCTTTGCTCCGGGGTTTACCAGCAGATTATGATCGATCTTCAGACGGAATGTTCGCACAATGTAAAAATTATGCTGTATCATCAGATCGTAAACCTTTGTAACGGAACCGGCGGTGGAGTTTTCAATGGGCAAAATCCCATATTGGCAAAGCCCCTGATCGATTGCCTGAAAAACACCGTCAAAGGTTTTGAAGTACAGGATCATAGGATTGGGGAAGATTTTTTCGCAGGCCAGTTGGGAATAAGCTCCTTCTACTCCCTGACAGGCAACCATTGGTGCCTGGGGGAAGAGGTTGGGCGTTGCTTCGATTGCTTGTGTAATTTGGCGGTAGAGCTCTTTGCTTCCACCGTTTTGTTTGGACTGATAGCTGCGGCTTAATTCAAAAATCATTGCGTACAGTGCGCGGGTATAGTTAGCCAGTTCCGGCCCGGCTTTTTGGGCAACTTCCTGCAAGATTGCACGCTCCCGTGCAGGTACCAAAATAGGAAGGCTATGCTCTTTTTTGTAATCTGCAACTTGAGCAGATATGTCCATCCGCTGACAGAACAGGCGAACCAACTGGTCATCAATCTCGTCAATCTGTTTCCGGAGTTCTGTTAATTCCATAGTGAGCGCTCCTCTCTGACCACCAAACCTTCTCCCAGGAGCATGTCCATCAGAGCGATTGCCGCGGCAGCTTCCACAACGGGAACAGCTCTCGGGACAATACAGGGGTCGTGCCGCCCGTGAATCTGCAAAGGGCACTCCTCTTGGGTAGAAAGGCGGATACTTTGCTGTGTTTTCGCAATGGAAGGTGTGGGTTTAAACGCAATCCGGAATAGGATTGGCATTGCGTTTGTAATCCCACCCAGGATTCCACCGCAGTGATTGGTCTGTGTTTTTACAGATCCGTTTTGTATTGTAAAGCTGTCATTGCTTTGGCTGCCACGCATAGCAGAGACAGCAAAGCCTGAACCAAAGGATACTCCCTTTACAGCGGGGATTCCATAAAGAATCTGGGCAAGTTTGCTTTCCACACCCCCAAACATAGGTTCGCCCAATCCGGCAGGCGCACCTACAATGGCACACTCTACTATGCCACCCACGCTGTCTCCTTCTGTACGAGCCTGGGAAATTGCTTGCTGCATTCTTTCTCCCTGCAAGGGATTCAGAACCGGAAAAGATGTGCCTATTTGGTCGATTTCCGGAACGGTAGAGGAAAAGGGAGTATCTTCTATCCCGGCAATGGCTCCAATATGTGCAGCTACTTCAATTCCCTGCCGGGACAGCCACTGCTTGCATAACCCGCCTGCGATACATAGCGGCGCTGTAAGGCGTCCGGAAAAATGTCCACCACCTGCTACATCCTGAAAACCGCGGTACTTCACTTGTGCAGTGTAGTCTGCGTGTCCGGGGCGGGGGCAGTCCTTTAGGTTTTCATAATCGCCGGAACGGGTATTGGAATTTGTAATTGTGGCGGCAATAGGAGCACCGCAAGTATATCCATCCAGAATGCCGGACAAAAATTCCGGCATATCAGCCTCTTTTCGTGGAGTGGAATACGCGGCTTGTCCAGGAGCTCTGCGTGCCAAGAATGATTTTAGGGCACTTTCATCCACGGGTAATCCGGCAGGGATACCATCCAGGGTCATGCCGATAGCCGGTCCGTGGGATTGGCCAAAAATAGAGAGTTTTAAATATTCACCGTAGATACTGCTCATAGCAACCTCCCAGTTTTTTGTATTCTTCAAAGAAGCTCGGATAGGATTTTTCCACGCATTGCGCACCCAGAATAACCACATTTTCTTTGCAAACCGTGGCGGCGATAGCAGCTGCCATGGCTATGCGGTGGTCATTATGACTGTCTACTGTTCCTCCGGTCAGTTCTGCCTGATATACTGTCAGACTCTCCGGGGAAGCTTCTGCGCGTCCGCCCAGGCTGTGCAACAAATCCAGAATGGATGCCACCCGGTCAGACTCTTTTATCCGCAGCCGCTGGATATTCTGAAAGACTGCACCATGGTTGCAGGCGGCCACAACAGCAAGAATCGGAATCAGATCCGGGATGTTTGAAGCATCGATGGTTTGCTTTTCTTTTAGCAGCGGGAGCCACAGCCTACAGGCACGGTCTCCCTGTGGAGAATGGTCATCCAAACCCGTTACACAAACATCGTTCCCCAGCTCTTTAGCGGCAAGGAAAAATGCGGCATTACTCCAATCTCCCTCTACATGGCATATCCCAGGGGATACAAAAGCGCTTGTGCCGGGGATCACAAAATTATTTGAGTCAACGCCAAAGAATGTCATAGCACGTTGCGTCATGGTGACATAAGGGGCGGATTCCAGCGGACCCTCTATGTGCAATCTGCTTTTGTCGGGGAGCAGCGTCAGAGCCAGCAACAGCCCTGTAATAAACTGGCTGGATACATTTCCTGCAATGTGATATTCTCCGGGAGAAAGCTTTCCCTGGCATCGCAGAGTATCTGCTGTCGGACGGGACAACTTACAACCCATGCGTTCCATTTCCTCCCACAGAGGGCTTAGAGGACGCTCAGGGAGCCTGCCGGTCATTTGAAATACGGTGTCTATTCCCAGTGCACCGGCTATAGGAAGCAGAAAGCGCAGTGTAGATCCACTGTCCTGGCAGGGGAGCAGGGCAGAGGAGGGGCAGGAGGCGGCGGGCAAAACAGCATATCCTGTTTCCGTGCGCCGGATACAGCTTCCCAGGGCGTTCAGACAGGCGGCAGTAGCTTCTATATCCCGATTGGTATCCGGGCAAAGAATTTCTGTTGGCTTGTCTGCAAATGCGGCGCAAATCAAAAGCCTGTGCGCCTGGGACTTGGATGGAATCGCAGGGAGTGTGCCTTTAAGTTTTTGGGGGTGTATACAAATATCCATAGTCATTGTCCAGCCTCAATAAAAGCTTCCAGTTTCTCAACCGGTATGGGGTAGATTTCGCATTGTCCGATTTCTCTTGGAATAACCAGCCGCAGTGTTCCGCCGGTACGCTTCTTATCGGAAAGGGCTATACCCGCCAGCGTGGCAGCAGATACATCTGTTGTATGTGCAGGGAGATGGAAGATTTCGAGAATTTCTTCTATTTTTATTGCTGTTTCTTCGGAAAGCAACCGATAGTTGACACAACTTCTTGATATAATTGCTGTTCCTATTGCGACGCTCTTTCCATGAGAAAGGGTAAAATTACTGTGCGCCTCCACTGCGTGGCCAATGGTGTGTCCAAGATTCAGGAGCATTCTGTCCCCGGTATCGAATTCATCCCTGGCAACAATATCCCGTTTAAATTGGACACATCGGGCGATGACCTCTTCCCGGTCAAAATCCAGGCCGGTCTCAAACAGGTATTGGAAGAAATCCTGGTCAAAGAGAATTGCGTATTTAATAACTTCGGCACAGCCATCTGAAAATACATCAGGCGGAAGCGTTGTCAGGGTGTTTGTGTCACACAGAACCAGACTGGGCTGCCAGAAGGCACCGGCGAGATTTTTTCCGGCAGGAAGGTCAATGGCCGTTTTCCCGCCAACCGAGCTGTCTACAGCCGCCAGAAGGGTAGTAGGAACCTGTACGAAAGAAATTCCACGCAGGTAGGTTGCTGCTGCAAAGCCAGTCAGGTCGCCTACAACCCCGCCACCCAGGGCAATCAGAACATCCGTTCTGGTCAGCTGGTGGTCAGCAAGAAAATTGAGCAGCTCTAAATAAACACTCGGAGATTTGCTTGCTTCGCCGGCAGGGAATACGAAGGACACAACCCGAAATCCTGCCTCGTTCAGAGATTGCTCCGCTTGTTTTCCGTACAGAGGGTATACGGATGTTTCACTGACGATACAAGCGGTTTGCGCATGGCTGATTTTGCGAACACGTGTACCCAACTGGTCAAGCAGGCCGGAACCGATGCATATGTCATACTGCCTTGAGGCATTTACGGTTACAGTTTTCATCCGTCTACCTCCTCTTTTCTTTGCTTGCCTTCTTCCAAAAGCCTTGTCAGTGTTTCTTTATCTTCTTTTTCCAGTGCATCCCGGTAGGCGGTCAGACTGGAAATGTAGGTATCCAGCTCAAAAAGCAGGTTTTCCTTGTTTTCCAGAAACAGTTCACACCACATGGGTGCGTTTAGCCAGGCTACCCGGGTCAAATCCTTGTAGCTTCCGGCCGAAAAACCTTTGTGATTTAACGCTGTTGGAGATTTGATAAATGCGTTGCTCAACACGTGGGGCATTTGGGAAGTAAACGCGATCATTCGGTCGTGATCCAGTGCAGTTGTAACCGAGAACATACCAAATCCACAGGGAGCCAATGCGTCTTTGACTCGCTGCAGCAAATCAATATCGTCATACCTGGGAGGCACCAAAACCATTGGTGCCCCTTTATACAGGTCCGCACGGCTGTATTTGAATCCGGAGAAATGGGATCCGGCCATGGGATGTCCACCGACGAAGGTGAATCCATAGCGCTGTGCTACAGGGAAGCATCGGCGGCATACTTCTTCCTTTACACCGCAGCAATCCAAGACCAGTGTATTGGAAGATACCAGGGATCCGTTTTTCTCCAGCCAGGAAGCGCTTCCTGCGGGATAAATTGCCAGCAGGATCAGATCACACTGAGAAATCGTGCTCTCATCCAATTTCCCGTGTACAGCTCCGGAAAGTATGGCAAAGGACAGGGTGGTTTCATCTGTGTCAGTGGCAAATACGCTGTGCCCGGCCAATGCGTAAGCACGGGCGAGAGATCCACCAATCAGGCCCAGTCCGAGAATTCCAACACGCATATTATAAAACCTCCCGCAGTGCAAATACCTTTCTGCTCACTTCATCGAATTGTTCGGGAGTCAGCGACTGCGCACCATCGCACAGGGCGTGGCTGGGATCGTTGTGAACTTCAATCATCAGGCCGTCTGCTCCAGCTGCTACGGCGGCACAGGCCATATCTTTCACCAGTCGGGATTTTCCGGTAGCATGGCTGGGATCTGCTACAACGGGCAAATGACTCAGTTCATGCAGGACGGGAATGGCAGAAATATCCATAGTATTGCGGGTATAGGTTTCAAATGTTCGGATTCCACGCTCACACAAGATCACGTTTTCATTGCCTTCACTCATAATGTATTCTGCGCTCATCAAAAGCTCCTGAAGGGTGTTGGCGAGTCCTCGCTTTAAAAGAATGGGCTTCTGCGTTTTCCCTAACTCTTTGAGCAGGTCAAAGTTCTGCATATTTCTGGCGCCAACCTGGATCACATCTACGTTTTCAAACAGATCCAGTGTGTTGATATTCATGATTTCTGTAATAATTGGCAGCCCGGTCTCTTCTTTGGCAATTTCCAGCAGCTTCAAACCCTCTGCGCCCATCCCCTGGAAGGCATAGGGGGAGGTACGGGGCTTGAATGCACCGCCGCGCAGCATAGTTGCTCCGCTACGTTTCACAGCTTTGGCAATAGAGACCAGCTGCTCCTCGGATTCTACAGAACAGGGGCCTGCAATCATAGAGAAATATCCGTCGCCAATGCGGGCAGCGCCAGCCTGGACAATGGTATCTTTGGGGTGGAACTTCCGGTTGGCCTGTTTAAAGGGTTCGGATACCCGCTTGACAGAATCCACGATTTCCAAACTGCTTAGCAGCTCCATATCTACTCGGCTGGTATCGCCAACCAGACCAAGTACGGTGACCTGTGCGCCCTCGGAAATATGGACATCCAGATTCTGTTTTTTCAGCCAGGCGACCAGATGTTCTTTTTGCTGTTGCGTTGTTCCGTTTTTCAGTATGGCAATCATAATCGTCTCTCCTTACATACAAAAACGCCACACGGAAATTCGTGCGGCGTTAAATGATTATTTTCCAGTTCGGAAAGAATGGCAGCACAAACTTCTATTACTTTTTCCGGGTAAAAAAGTAATAGCAATAAAAGTAGCCATTGAATACAAACTGCATAGCTTGTTCCTCCGAAAAGTCTTTTCTGCATTATAGCACCCTAAAAGCAGGATTGCAAGGGGTTTTATAAAAAAATGTTTTCGCAGAGAGAAAAGATGTTCTTGCCAAAAAGACAGTGGACATTTGCGAACAAATGGTTTATAGTATAGAAAATGAAAGAGGGGAGTTTTATGGACTACTTATGTCAGCTCAACCCCCAGCAGTGGGAGGCTGCCACCACAACGGAGGGTTATATCCGTGTGGTAGCGGGAGCGGGTTCTGGAAAAACAAAAACATTGGCTGCCCGCTATTTATATTTGGTGGATGCCCTGGGCATATCCACGGCCAATATCCTTTGTGTCACGTTTACCAACAAAGCAGCGGCTGAAATGAAAAAACGGATCCGTACCCAATTGCCGGATCAGGATCTTGCACGAATTACCACATTCCATGGCTTTTGTGTCAGCATGCTGAAGGAGGATTGTCATGTGATTGGATATCCGAAATCCTTCCTGATTATGGACGAAGAGGACAAGAAGGCAATTCTGGCCACAGTGTTTGAAGACTTGGGGATCACCGGACGGGACATTACCATCCAGGAAGCCATAGACCATATCGGCTACAGAAAAGGTGGCAGGGGATATGTGAAAACACTTACCGATACGGACATGGAACGCCTGCGGCAACTGGTAAATACTGCGTCCACCCTAAAGGACAAAATCCTTTACCAGTATTTTTATGAGCAGCGGAAGTGCTTTGCCCTGGATTTTGATGACTTGGTTTATTTTGCCTTGAATATCCTGGAGCACAGCCAGGAAGTAAAGCAGAAGTGGCAAAAACGTATGGAGTATATCATGGTAGATGAATTCCAGGATATTGACAAAGATCAGTATTCTTTGGCAGATATACTCAGTGGCTACCACAAAAACTTGTTTGTGGTTGGAGATCCGGATCAGACCATTTATACTTGGCGTGGTGCGGATGTAAAGTTTATTTTGGAGTTTCCCAGTCGCCACCCCCAGGCAAAAACGATTTATTTGAATCAAAACTATCGTTCTACGCCGCAAATTCTGGAAGCATCCAATGCGCTGATTGAAAAAAATCGGGATAGGCTGGATAAGTATTTGAGTTCTGTCCGGCAAGACGGCCGGAAGCCACTCTATTATCACGCCAAAACCAGCCAGCTGGAAGCAGACTGGATTACCGCCAATATGCGTGCCCTGCATGAGGGAGAAGAAAATTTGGCGTACTCCCGAATGGGTGTGCTATATCGGGCGCATTATGTATCCAGGGCGTTGGAAGAATCTTTGATACGAAACAAAATCCCCTATGTGTTGTATTCCGGAGTAGAATTCTATAAGCGTAAAGAAATCAAAGATGTGTTATCTTATCTGAGGATGATTTATAATCCGGATGACATCAGCTTTCTTCGAACGGTAAACGAACCCCGCAGAGGAATCGGGAGAACCCGGATTGCAGCGTTGAAAGCCTACGCCTCTTCCTACGGAACTACACTGTACCAGGCTTTGCTGAACAACCTGGATACAGAAAGTTTCCGGCGCAGCAAAGCCAAAGAGTATGTACGCATAGTAGAAAAATACCGGGCAATATACGACAACATGGATTTGACAGATCTGCTTGCCGGTATTCTTCACGACAGTGGCTACGAAACCATGCTGCGCACAGCCGGAGAGGAAGAGAGGCTGGATAATCTAGCTGAATTGAAGCAGGCAATTTTTGATTTTACCCGAAAAGCGGGAGAAACTGTAACTTTGGGAAATTATCTGGATCATGCCGCACTCTTTACCAATATGGATACCGCAGAGCGGGCACAGGCAGTCCGGCTTATGACAATCCACTCTGCCAAGGGGCTGGAATTTCCAGTTGTCTTTGTAGCGGGGTTATCTGAAGGAATTTTCCCGGGAAAACGTGCCAACACCCGGGAGAAGCTGGAGGAAGAACGCCGGCTGTGTTACGTAGCTTTCACACGGGCAAAGGATAGATTGTTTCTTTCCGACGCAGCCGGAACCGGCTATGATGGCGCTTTCCGTTATCCCAGTCGTTTTTTGTTCAATGCGGAAAAAGAGAACATTGAATATGTGGTGCCCCTGGATCCTGGTTTGGAGGAAAAAACCTATGCTGCCATCCGTGAGACAGAGGAACAGGGGAGCAGGAAAGATGACATGGGTAATCTTATTGGCAAAAGAGTCAGCCACAGTATACTGGGGGAAGGGACTGTGATTGGTTTGCCACGATCTGGTCAGGGGTTAATTGTTCAGTTTGACGAGATGGTAACCCCCAGAACCTTTGCGGACAGCAGTAAGATAACTTTTCTTTAACCCGCCTTTTTCCTTGAAAAATTCATATTTCCCGGATAAAATAATATCAGGAGGGATGGGATATGGCCAATATTTTGGATTATGTAGCATGGCGGGGAGATCTGCGCTTTTCTGATGTTCCACCCAATGCCGTAGATGCGCTGATTTTTTCTACGCTTACCTATATCCCTTTTCCTTCACATTGGTTTTCAAACCCTGTTTCTTTACAGGCTGCTGCTCGGATGTTTCTGGCTTCTCCGGATGCGAAGGAAGATGTCCGCGGAAAAAACGATTTGTGCCTTTTGCAAGCAACAGCAGCTTCCGAAAGATTTGGCAGCGCAATGCTTACGGATTACCAGCAAGTTCTGAACAAAGACAAGGATACACAATTTGCTGCGTTGACCTTTCTTCTGGAAGATGACAGCATCTTTATTTCCTTCCGTGGGACAGACAATACTATGGTTGGATGGAAAGAAGACTTCAGTATGTGTTTCCGCCAGGAGATACCATCCCAGCGCCTGGCCAGGCAATACTTGCAGGATGCTTTGCTCCGCCACTCCGGGCCTATGCGGATCAGCGGCCATTCCAAGGGGGGCAATGTGGCGGTGTATGCTCTGTCTCAATGTGCGCCTGTCCTTCGCAAGCGTGTTCTGGAGGTATATAATCAGGATGGGCCTGGATTTTCCCGGGAATTTTTGAAAGATCCCGGCTATCAGGCCATCGTACCCAAAATCCGAACGCTGGTGCCACAATCCAGTGTAATTGGCATGCTGTTATATCGTCTGGAAGATATTTGTGTGGTCAAAAGCAACCAGGTGGGTATTATGCAGCACGATCCCTTCAGCTGGGAAGTAATGGGTGCAACGCTGATCCCTATGGAGGGGATTACAGGGAATGCCCGGTTTTTACAACTGACGATAGAGAACTGGCTGCTTGGGATGGATTACGATTGTCGGGTACGCATGGTGAATATGCTCTTTGATCTTTTAACTTCCGGAGATGTGGAGGTAACAGGGGATATTTTTCTTCCTAAAAATCTTGTGGGCTATATCGCAAAATTACGCAGCTCAGAAATAATCCGGAAGTATTTGGCGGAAGATCTGACCGGACTCTTTCGGGCTGCAAAAAAAGCCAGACTGCAAATGGATTCCCATAAATAGAAAACATATAACAGATAACAGAAAAAGTGCTTCTGGTGCTGGCAAATCAGCCAGTCTTCCGGAAGCACTTTTTGTTGGTTCAGTCTTCTTTTACGGTAGGATCGTAGTTTACAATAATAGCGTGGGCAGTCAATTCGGAAACGCTTGGAATTTCATTTCCGTATACGTTGACCTGTACCAGATGGAAGCAATCTGCCAAAGCATCCACATTTGTAATCTGATTGTAGTCCATGTATATATAGCTAATACTCGGAAGTTTTGCCAGATTATCAATGGATGTGATGGCGTTATAAGAACCATCTATAACTCGAATGGAACTCTTTTCAGAGAATTCCGGAATGGTGGTCACTTTGTTATAGGAAAAGTCCAGCTGCTCCAGTTTGGTCAGTTCTGACAGGGGGGAGATGTCTGTGATGGAATTGTTGGAAAGGGTCAGGGTTGTCAAATTGCTGCATGCAGCCAAACCGCTTATGTCGGAAAGCTGGTTGTAGTCCAGCATCAGCTCGGAAAGAATCGGCAGGGAAGCGGCGGTGCTGGCATCGGTCAATTGTGCGTGGGAAGCATTCAGAGAAGTCAGTTTCACGCAACCGGACAGCGGTGCAATAGAGGTAAGGGGATTGTAGGATACATCCAGCTTCTCCAATTTTGTCAGCTCACCGACGATGCTCAAATCCACAATCGCATTGTTGTTTTGCAGATATAGCTCTGTAAGCCCACTCAGGGATGCCAGAGGTTCCAGGTTTCGGATTGTGTTGTTGCTTACATCGAGAATGGTCAGCCGTTGTGCCTGCTCCAGACCTGCCAGAGTGCTCAGACCACAATCAGAAAGATTCAGCTCCTGCAGGGCAGGCAAGGAGGCGATGACCCGCAAGCTGTCTGTAGAGAAACGGCAACCGGAAAGTGTCAAAGATTTCAGATGGCCCAGTTCGCTCAAATCATTCAGGTTGCTCATGTTCCGGTCGGTCAGGGTCAGGCTTTCCAGATAGGCCATGTGCGCAAGATCTTCCAGGGTGCGCACATCTTCCGGAATGGTTAGTTCCGTGATCTGCCACAGATCGTTGGTATAAAGAATATGGGAATCTTCACATTCCAAAATTTCCCGTACCGTGGTTTCCATAACGGGATCCATGAAAATAACAGGCTCAATGACGCCACCAACCGTATAACTCAAAATGGTCACAGGACTGACAAGCCCATTATCCGCCACACTGATAGCATAAATCTGTGTCTCACCCAAGGGCAGGGAAATCGCCTGGGAGTAGGGGGCATCGGCTACAGAGGGATAGTCTCCATCTGTGGTATAGTATACAGTACCATCAGAGGTGGAAAGACTCACATTGATATACTGGCTGTAATAGCCGGAAGCATAATCCGCACTGGGTGCTGTTGGGCGGAGAGCTTCCAGCTCAGCTTTGATTGCCGGATTGCTGATATTTTCCAGCATAGATACGGCATCCAGAAGCTTATCCTGCTCCACATAGGTTTTGCAAAGCGCCATATACAACTCTTTGGTAGCACCGGAACGGATCGCTTTGGAAAGAGTCACTTCCGCTTTGGTGTAATTTCCGGCAGATTTATACTGATTGGCCAATTCAATTGCCACATTTTCGTCCTGACCGGAATAATTGTACGCCAGATTATAGAACCAGGAGGACATGCTGGTATTTCCACGCAGGTCATTATTCCGTGCCTGTTGCAGCAGTATATCTCTGGTGAAGTCCCGGTCATACACAAACAAGTACCACCCTATGCTGAAGATGAGCAAAAATGCCAGCAGCATTGGCACCAGCACATGCATTACTTTTTTCATAGAAAATGCTCCAATCTAAGGAATTCATATCCAGTATTATACATTGTTTTCGAAAAAATGTCAAGCAGAGCTGAATTTCTCGGTAAAATGGTTACATTTTTATCTTTTTTTCGCCTGCTTCATACTCAAGCTGATACGATGGCGCTGTACATCCACGCTCAGTACAGCTACATCTACAACATCGCCTACTTTGACCAGCTCACTGGGATGGCGCAGGCGGCGAGTGCTTACCTCGCTAATGTGCACAAGGCCATCCTGATGCACACCAATATCTACAAATACGCCAAAGTCAATGACATTGCGTACCGTTCCCGTCAAAACCATGCCGGGTTTCAAATCCTTCATTTCCAGAACATCCTTGCGGAGAATCGGCGCAGGCAGTTCATCTCTGGGGTCACGGCCTGGCTTTGCCAGTTCCTTGGCAATATCTGCCAGGGTAGGTTCTCCGATACCCAATTCCTCAGCTGCCTTCTTCAAGCCATAATGTTCCAACGCACTTGGAATTTTGCTCATATCCTGGCAATTAAGCAATCCAATCAGGGATTTTGCGGCCGCATAGCTCTCCGGGTGTACTCCGGTATTGTCCAGTATTTCTTTGCTTTCCGGAATGCGTAAGAAGCCTGCGCACTGCTGGAAAGCCTTTGGACCGAGCTTGGGAACTTTCTTCAGTTGGGTTCTGCTGGTAAAGGGGCCGTTTTCTTCCCGGTAAGCTACAATATTTTTTGCCGTTGTGCCGTTGAGTCCGGAAACCTGCTGCAGGAGGCTACGGGAAGCTGTATTTGCGTCCACGCCTACCGCATTTACGCAGTCCTCAACCACAGCGCCCAGCGCGGCATCCAGCTCTTTCTGCGGACAATCGTGCTGGTATTGTCCAACACCGATGGCTTTGGGGTCAATTTTTACCAGCTCTGCCAACGGATCCTGGAGTCGCCGTGCAATGGATACTGCGGACCGAAGATTGACATCATATTCCGGGAACTCCTCTGCAGCCAGCGGAGAAGCAGAATATACCGATGCACCGGCCTCGTTTACGATTGCATAGCTTGCCTCCGGGAAATCCCGCAACATCTCCACGGCCATAGCCTCTGTTTCCCGGGAGGCGGTACCATTGCCAATGGCAATGTGCTGTACGCTGTATTTGCGCATAAGTTGGGAAAGTGCAGCGATGGCCTCCTGTTTTTTCTTATCACTGAAGGTAGGATACACCACACTGGTGGCAAGTACTTTTCCTGTTGCATCTACAACGGCAACTTTGCAGCCGTTGCGGTATCCGGGATCCAATCCCATTGTCACAAACCCTTTTACAGGGGGTTGCATGAGCAATGGTTTCAGATTCAGGGCGAAATTGTGAATTGCACCCTCACCGGCCCGTTGAGTAAGCGCATTGCGCACTTCCCGCTGAATAGAAGGGAAGATCAGCCGCTCATACGCATCTTCTGCGGCAGCTTTCACCAACTGACTTATTTGCATGGTGGGCTTCAGAGCTGCTCTGCAAACCAATGCAGCACCTTCATTTCCGGGCAGCGTAATGGTAACTTTCAGAATATCTTCCTTTTCTCCGCGATTGATGGCCAGAATCTGGTGGTCCAAAACTCTGGGAATAGGCTGGTTGAAATCATAGTACAGCTTGTATACCGTATCGGCATCTGTATTTGCCGCTTTGCTTACAAGACTACCTTTGCGCATGACCAAATCCCGCAGTTTTTTGCGAATATCTGCATCGTCAGACAGGTCTTCCGCAATAATATCACATGCACCGGCAATGGCGTCCTCGACAGAGCAGATTTCCTTCTCTTCATTCAGGAAAGACTGCGCCAGCACATGAATATCCCGGGCATCCTGGGCAAAGATTGCTTGCGCCAAGGGAGCCAGCCCCTTTTCCCGGGCAATGGTTGCTCTGGTACGGCGTTTTTGCTTGTAAGGACGGTATAGATCCTCCACTTCCGTCATGGTCGTGGCATTATCAATCGCCTCAGAAAGCTCTTGCGTCAATTTTCCCTGATTTTCAATGGATTTCTTTACTTCCTCTCTGCGCTGCTGCAAGTTCCGCAAATACGTGAGGCGGGTTTCCAAATTGCGCAGGGTGGTATCGTCCATAGCTCCGTGCATTTCTTTTCGGTACCGGGTAATAAAAGGAATGGTATTTCCATCATCGATCAATGTAACTACATTTTCAATATGTTGCTTTTTTTGCCCCAGTTCTTCCGAAAGAATATCAATAATAGACTGCATAGCTTTGCTCCTTTTTCTGAATCGCCCCCTATTGTAGCACACTTTCCTGAAAATGAAAAGAAAAAATCGTAAACAAGTCCAAGGACAGGCTGGGGGATGGCTTTGACAACAAGCTGATGCAAGCGGCAAAAAAGGCTCTGGCTCAGGGTGTGGCTTACGGCTACGAGCAGATTTGCGACATTGCCGGTATTCCGAACCCGGAACTACACCGCATACACCATCGAGCAGGTTTCCGATGCGGCTGATTTTACCCTCTGGGACGAGCAGACGGTGAAGCGGCTGGCGGTGGAGCGGCCTGACCTTATGCCGTACTACCCGAAAAAGCAAGCCCTGAAACGTGGCATTGACCTGGAATACGGCAAGAAGCAGATTACAGCCAGTATTACAAGCTCCATCCTGCAAGGCAAGAGCATCAAGGGCATTGCGGACGACTTGCAAGGCAGAATCACCACCATGAGCCGTGCAAGCGCAATCCGAACCGCCCGGACGGCGGTCACGGGAGCGCAGAACGCCGGGAGAATGGACAGCTATGCGGCGGCTGAGAAGATGGGGATTAAGCTGAAAAAGGAATGGCTGGCAACTCTCGACGGGCGCACACGTCATTCCCACG
>CAZCRO010000046.1:0-19648 GCA_964501115.1 uncultured Oscillospiraceae bacterium | reverse complement strand
AGGGCCTGCGTTTCGCTATCCGTGAAGGCGGCCGTACCGTCGGTTCCGGTGTTGTTACCGAGATCCTGGAGTAATTCCTGATCTGAGCTAACATGCTTTTCGACTCCCCCTGGTTTGCCGGGGGGAGTTTTTTCGTTTTTCTCCAGCGGTACACCTTTCCCCTTGTCAAATACTTTCCCGTGGGGTATAATGTGCAATAGAATTTGGAAGGAGCATGACTATGGAATACAATAAGTGGGTAAAGGATATGGTGCCCGGGGATAAGGTGGAAGGGTTTTATTTGCTGAAGGATGCCACCCAGAAAGTATCCACCAACGGAAAACCCTTTCTTTCCGCTACTATTGCGGACAAGACGGGAACCATTGATGTGAAGGTTTGGGACTATTCCGGGCCTGTGGGAAGCCAGGAAGATGTGGGAAAAATCATCAAGATCCGGGGGGATGTATCTGAATTTAAGGGAAGCCCCCAGATTTCCCTGAGTAATGTACGTATGGCCTTGCCGGAGGACAGCTGCGATACCGGGCGGCTGGTGGCCGTTGCCCCCATTGATAAGGACGAGACCCTTCTGGCGGTTCAGAAGCGGATCGATTCCATGGAAGACGAGGATTACCGGGCAGTTGCAACCATCATGCTCTCCCGGCATGTGGATGCCTTCCAGAATATTCCCGCTGCCAAGAGCGTTCACCACAGCTTCCTGAGCGGGCTTTTGATGCATACCTCCAACATGCTTGCCATGGCGGATTTTCTGGCTGGGCTTTACCCCAATGTGATCAACCGCAGTCTGCTTTTGACCGGTACCCTCCTGCACGACTTTGCAAAAGAGGCGGAATTCCGTTTTTCCGACTTGGGAATTGTGACGGACTATTCTCTCAAGGGACAGCTGCTGGGACACCTGGTCATGGGGGCTCAGGAGGTGGCCGGTGTCTGCCGGGAACTGGGAACGCCGGAGGAAAAGAGCCTGCTGCTGCAGCATATGATCCTGTCCCATCATGGCGAACCGGATTTCGGTGCAGCGGTGCGCCCCATGTTTGCCGAGGCGGAGCTGCTTAGCTATATCGACATGGTGGACAGCCGTATGGAAATTTACGAAGAGAATCTTCCCAATGTTCCCCAGGGTTCCTTCAGCAGCCGGATCTTTGCGCTGGACAAGCGGATCTACCATCACGGATAAATTTTACCCGGTGTGTCCCGGCGGCGCAGGCCGCCGGGACAGCCGGGCTTTTGCGTATAAGGAAAAACGGCAAAATCAAGTCTTCATTTGAAACAAAAAAACGGTAGAAAGATCGGCTTTTTTGTAGGAAAGCGAAAAAAAAAGGAGCTGTGACGGAATGGGTTGACAAAAGGGATTTTTTGGGATAACATGAAGACACAAGTCAAGAAAAAAAGATGTAATTTCGGATTCATGGCCCGAAAGTTTCTACCGCAACGCCATTAAAGTTGTGACCATCTGTGGAGTTTCATGTCGCATTCTATGTCCTGGGTTTCCTGATGTTGAATGCGATTGCTTTTCCGTAGGGGTTCCTGGAATTCCTGCGGTTTTTGTTTTTGCGAAAGGAGTTTTTTCACATGAAAGCAATGGAAAACAAGATTCTCACAGAGGGTCAGGTTCTGCCCGGTGGTATCCTGAAGGTGGGCAGCTTCCTGAACCAGATGATCGACTGCGCTTTCCTGAAGGAGATTGCCGTAGAGATTGCCCGCCTGTACAAGGACTGCGGCGTTACGAAGGTTTTAACCATTGAGTCCTCCGGCATTGCCATTGCCGCAGCCGTGGCTCTGGAGATGCAGGTGAACATGGTCTTTGCCAAGAAGCACAAGTCCAGCAATGTGGACGGTAAGGTTTACTCTGCGCCTGTACACTCTTATACCCATGGAACGGATTATACCATTGTGGTCAGCTCGGATTATCTCTGCGCCGGTGACCGGGTGCTGCTGGTGGACGATTTCCTGGCCAACGGCAAGGCGCTGATGGGTCTGACGCAGCTGGTGGAGCAGGCCGGTGCCCAGCTGGCCGGTGCCGCGGTTGCCATTGAAAAAGGCTTCCAGGGAGGCGGCGACGCACTGCGTGCCCAGGGCATCCGGGTGGAATCCCTGGCGATTGTGGAAAGCATGGACGATTGCTCCATTACATTCCGCAGATAAATATGTTGTTCCTTGCCCGGAAAACCTCCGGCGCAAAATATAGAACAAATTTCTAGGAGGAAAAGAAAATATGAAAAAGATTCTTTCTCTGGTAATGGTTATGGCTCTGGTTCTCAGCTTCGCCGCCTGCGGCAGCAAGACCGAGGCTCCCGCTACCACCACTGCCACCGGTGTGGATGCACCCGCTACCGAGCAGGCTCAGATCCCCGCTGCTTCCGATGTGAAGCTGGGCTTCATTTTCCTGCATGACGAAAACTCTACCTATGACCTGAACTTCATGAACGGTGCCAAGGAGGCCATTGCTTCTCTGGGTCTGACCGAAGATCAGTACATTTTCCGCACCAACATTCCCGAAGGCCAGGAATGCTATGATGCCGCCTGCGAACTGGCAGATGCCGGTTGCAACATCATCTTCGCAGACAGCTTCGGCCATGAGGACTACATGATCCAGGCTGCTATGGAGTTCCCCGAGGTTCAGTTCTGCCACTCCACCGGCACCAAGGCGCACACCCAGGGTCTGAGCAACTACCACAATGCTTTCGCCGCCATCTACGAGGGCCGTTACCTGGCCGGTGTGGTTGCCGGTCTGAAGCTGAACGAAATGATCGAGGCCGGTGAGTTCACCGCCGAGGAAGCCAAGATGGGCTATGTAGGTGCGTTCACCTATGCCGAAGTGGTTTCCGGTTATACCAGCTTCTACCTGGGTGCCAAGTCTGTATGCCCCAGCGTCACCATGGACGTCACCTTCACCGGTTCCTGGTATGATGAGACCGCCGAGAAGGAAGGCGCCAACAAGCTGATCGCCTCCGGCTGCAAGCTGATTTCCCAGCATGCTGACTCCATGGGCGCTCCCACTGCCTGCCAGAGCGCCGGTGTTCCCAACGTATCCTACAATGGTTCCACCATTGCTGCCTGCCCCGATACCTTCCTGGTTTCTTCCCGGATCAACTGGGCACCTTACTATGAGTACGTAGTTGCCTGCGTGAAGAATGGCGAGGCCATCGCCGCTGACTGGACCGGCACCACCGAGACCGGCTCCGTTGTGCTGACCGACATCAACGAAGCTACCTGCGCTGCCGGTACCGCTGAAAAGCTGGAAGAAGTAAAGCTTGGCCTGCTGTCCGGCTCCATCCAGGTGTTTGACACCACCACCTTCACCGTGGAAGGTGCCGCTGTGGAGAGCTACATGGCTGACGTGGATACCGATGCCAACTACACCCCCGATACCGAGGTTGTGGAAAACGGCGCTTTCCAGGAATCCGCCAAGCGTTCCGCTCCTTACTTCGACCTGAAGATCGACGGCATCAACCTGCTGGATACCGCATTCTAAAATCCAATATACTGCCCGCCCCCTTCCGGGGGGCGGGACATGCTGCAAAGGGCAGCGCAGTGAGCTTTTCGCCGCGTTGCCCTTTGCGTCATGGATAAACAACACAAAGGAGTGACCTTTTTGGAAGAAAAGATTGCAGCCGTACAGATGCGGGACATTACCAAACGCTTCGGCACAACCCTGGCCAATGACCGGGTGTGGCTGGACATTTACAAGGGAGAGATTCTGGCTCTGCTGGGTGAAAACGGCAGTGGCAAAACCACCCTGATGAATATGCTTTCCGGCATCTATTTCCCGGATGAAGGCAAGATCTATATCAACGGGGAAGAGGCGCTGATCCGCTCCCCGAGGGATGCCTTTGGCTATGGCATCGGTATGATCCATCAGCATTTCAAGCTGGTGGATGTACTCACCGCGGCGGAGAACATTGTCCTGGGACTGAAAGAGCCTGGCCGTCTGAACATGGACGAGGTATCTAAAAAAGTAAAGAAGATCTGTGATGCTTACGGTTTTGATGTGGATCCCAACCAGAAGATCTACAATATGTCCGTATCCCAGAAGCAGACCGTGGAAATCGTGAAGGTTTTGTACCGTGGCGCGGACATCCTGATTTTGGACGAGCCCACCGCCGTTCTGACCCCTCAGGAGACAGAGAAACTCTTCAACGTGCTCCGGGCTATGCGGGATGACGGCAAGGCCATTGTGATCATCACCCATAAGATGCATGAGGTGGAGAGCCTGTCTGACCGGGTGGCGATTTTGCGCCATGGCCAGTTTGTGGGCGATATGATTACCAGCAAGACCAGTGCCCAGGATATGACCAACATGATGGTTGGCCGTCCTGTGACGCTGAACATCGAGCGTCCTGTGCCGGAAAATCCCAAGCCCCGTATCCGGGTGGAGAATTTGACGGTCAGGGATATGGAAGGCACGGTAAAGCTGGAGAATGTGTCCTTTACGGCCAATTCCGGGGAGATTCTGGGCATTGCCGGTATTTCCGGCTGCGGCCAGAAGGAACTGCTGGAGGCCATTGCCGGCTTGCAGCGGGTGGAATCCGGCTCCATCACCTACATAGAAGATGACGGTACCCCGGAGGAGCTGGTGGGCAAGGATCCCACGGCCATTTCCTCCCTGGGTGTCAGCCTGTCCTTTGTCCCGGAGGATCGTCTGGGCATGGGTCTGGTTGGCAGCATGGACCTGACGGATAATATGATGCTGCGTTCCTTCCGCAAGGGCAAGTCCTGGTTTACCAACCGCAAGGACCCGAAGCGTCTGGCAGAGCAGGTGGTGCAGGAGCTGGAAGTAAACACGCCCGGTGTATCCACTCCGGTGCGGCGGCTCTCCGGCGGCAATGTGCAGAAGGTGCTGGTAGGCCGGGAGATTGCCTCCGCACCCACGGTTCTGCTTACGGCGTATGCCGTCCGTGGTCTGGACATCAACTCCTCCTACACCATTTACGATCTGATCAACAAGCAGAAGAAGGCCGGCGTGGCTGTCGTGTTTGTAGGCGAGGATCTGGACGTGCTGCTGGAGCTGTGTGACCGGATTCTGGTTCTGTGCGGCGGCAGGGTCAGCGGCATTGTAGATGGCCGGACTGCCCAGAAGCCGGAGGTTGGCATGATGATGACACGCTTGGGAGGGAAGACCAATGGCTAAACACAGCGGCGGCTCCGTGCTGCATATTTCCAAACGGGATAATTTGCCCTGGTATGGCGCGTTTGCCATCCGTGGGGCTGCGATTTTGCTGGCGCTTGTGGTTTGCGCCGTTGTGACCACCGCACTGACCGGGGAGAACCCCCTGGGCGTGTACAAGACCATGTTCCAGGGTGCTTTCGGCACCAAGCGGAAAATGTGGATTTTTGGTCAGAATGTGGCCATTCTGCTGTGCGTTTCTCTGGCGGTTACGCCTGCTTACAAGATGCGCTTCTGGAACGTAGGCGGCGAAGGCCAGATCCTGATTGGCGGCCTGGCTACGGCGGCATGCATGATTTTGCTGGGAGACAAAATCCCCAATTGGCTGCTGATCGTGATTATGACAGTTTGCGCCTGTCTGGCCGGTGCGGTGTGGGGCGGTATCCCCGCCATCTGCAAGGCCAAGTGGAACACGAATGAGACTCTGTTTACCCTGATGATGAACTATGTGGCTACCCAGCTGGTTGCCTATTTTGTAATCATCTGGGAGGTTCCCAAGGGTGCAGGTAAGATCGGCATTATCAACCAGAGTACCCAGGCGGGTTGGCTGCCTGTAATCGGTTCTTACAAATATCTGCTGAATATCCTGATCGTAGCGGTGCTGACGGTTGTGATGTATTTCTACCTGAAGCGCTCCAAGCAGGGATATGAGATTACGGTGGTAGGCGAAAGCGAGCGTACCGCCCGGTATGTCGGCATCAAGGTGGGCAAGGTTATTGTGCGCACAATGATGCTCTCCGGCGGCCTGTGCGGCCTGGCGGGTCTGCTGCTGGTTGGCGGAACGGATCACACCATTACCACCACCATCGCCGGTGGCCGGGGCTTCACGGCGGTTATGGTGGCCTGGATGGCCAAATTCAATCCCCTGAGCATGGTGTTCACCAGCCTGCTGCTGGTGTTCCTGGACAGAGGTGCCAGCGAGATTTCCACCATCTATTCTTTGAACCATGCCTTTGGCGATATTCTGACGGGTATCATCCTGTTCTTCATCATCGGCAGTGAGTTCTTCATTGGCTACAAGCTCAGTTTCCTGAACAACAGCAAGAAGGAGGAGAAATAATATGTTTGATTTTGTTTCCTTCTTTCCCCGGGCAGTGATGCAGTCCATTCCGCTGCTGCTTGGCTCCACCGGCGAAACCCTGACGGAAAAATCCGGCAACCTGAACCTGGGTATCCCCGGTATTATGTATGTGGGCGGCATTTGCGGCGTGATCGGTGCCTTTTTCTATGAGCAGACCGGCAATATGAACGGCCTGCTGGCCGTGCTCATCCCCATGGTGTGCTGCCTGGCGGGCTCCCTGCTGATGGGGCTACTGTATTGCTTCCTCACCGTCACCCTGCGGGCAAACCAGAATGTGACGGGTCTGGCCATGACCACCTTCGGCGTGGGCTTCGGCAACTTCTTCGGTGGTTCTTTGATCAAGCTCACCGGTGCGGAGGTTCCCTCCATCGCCCTGTCCGCAACCAGCAATTATTTCCGCAAGAGCCTGCCCTTTGCCTCCCGGTGCGGTGTGATCGGCAAGCTGTTCCTGAACTATGGCTTCCTGGCCTATCTGGCCATTGCCATTGCGCTGGTGGTGTCCTACGTGCTCAAGAAGACCCGTGTGGGCTTGCAGCTGCGGGCGGTGGGCGAAAGCCCTGCCACGGCAGATGCGGCAGGTATCAGCATCACCCGGTATAAGTACGTGGCAACCTGCGTTGGCAGCATGATCGCCGGGCTGGGTGGATTGTATTACGTGATGGACTATGCCTGCGGTGTCTGGTCCAACGATGCCTTCGGTGACCGTGGCTGGCTGGCCATTGCGCTGGTGATCTTCACCATCTGGCGCCCCAATGTGGGCATTCTGTCCTCCATGCTGTTTGGCGGACTGTATATCCTGTACCTGTTCCTGCCCACGGGCACCAACCTGGCGGTGAAGGAGCTGTATAAGATGCTTCCCTATGTGGTTACCCTCGTGGTGCTGGTGTTTACCAGCATGCGCAACAAGCGGGAGGATCAGCCACCGGAAAGTCTGGGTGTTCCCTACTTCCGGGAGGAGCGATAAGCTTTTTAAAAGTGAAAAGGGCCGTCTTCCATGACAAGAATCATGAAAGACGGCCTTTTTGCGTGGCGGATGCCGGAGAAAGGGAAGATTTGCAAGATTGCGATAAAAAACTTTCAAAAAGCTGTGGACAAATGTGCGCCTGTGTGATACAATAGGCCGAAACACACAAACAGAGAGGATGAAAATTGTGGAAATAATCGGGCAAATCAACACGGCGGTGAATAATTTTGTCTGGGGTGTGCCGGCAATGCTCTGCATCATTGGTGTGGGGCTGTGGCTGAGCATTGGCACCCGGTTTATTCAGATCCGCAAATTCGGCACGGCGATGAAAGAGACCTTCGGCAGAATGTTCCATAAGGGGGACGCTGCCCAGGGTGCGGTTACACCCTTCCAGGCGGTGTGTACGGCTCTGGCGGCTACGGTGGGCACAGGCAATATTGCCGGTGTGGCCGGTGCTATTGCCATCGGCGGCCCCGGCGCGGTGTTCTGGATGTGGTGCAGCGCCCTGCTGGGTATGTGTACCAAATTTGCCGAGGTTACCCTGGCGGTGCATTTCCGGGAGAAAAACCAGGAAGGGGACTGGGTCGGCGGCCCTATGTATTACATCAAAAACGGCCTTTCTCCCAAGTGGCGCTTCCTGGCGGTATGCTATGCGGTGCTGGGTGTGCTGACGGTGTTCGGAACCGGCAATGCCACCCAGGTCAATGCCATCATCACCTCTATTGACACGGCGCTTTTGAGCTTTGGTCTGGTTTCCGGCGGGGATCTTTCCACCGTCAATCTGGCCATCGGTATCGGGATTGCGCTGCTGGTGGCAATGGTTCTGGTGGGCGGCCTGAAGCGTATCGGCGGTGTGGCGGAGAAGCTGGTGCCGTTTATGGCGCTTTTGTATGTTGTGATGGCGCTGGGCGTTGTGATGCTGAATATTCAGCGGGTTCCGGCGGTATTCCAGATGATCGTGAAGGGGGCGTTTACGCCTTCTGCGGTGACCGGCGGCGCTGTGGGCAGCATGTTTATGTGTATGAAGAAGGGTGTTTCCCGGGGTATTTTCTCCAATGAGGCAGGTCTTGGTACCGGCTCCATTGCCCATGCGGCATCGGATGTGGATCACCCGATGCGCCAGGGTTACTTCGGCATTTTCGAAGTGTTTGCCGATACCATCATCATCTGCTCCATGACAGCCTTTGTGATTCTGGTCAGCGGGGAAAACATTGCCTATGGTACTGCCGCGGGTGCGGAGCTGACCATCAGGGGCTTTACGAAGGTTTATGGAAACTGGGCTTCCCTTCTGGCGGCTGTGGCAATGTGCTGCTTTGCCTTTTCCACCATCATCGGCTGGGGACTGTACGGTACCCGGTGCCTGGAGTTCCTGGTGGGGTCGAAGGCCAACCGGGGCTTTATGATCGTGTATTCCTTTGTGGCCATTCTGGGCGCAACGGTGGATCTCGGCCTTTTGTGGGATATTTCCGATACCTTCAACGGCATGATGGCCATTCCCAACCTGATTGCTCTGTTCCTGCTGTCCGGAACGGTGCGCAAGCTGATTGGAAAGAACGAATTATGTAAAATGTGAAACAAATCGTTTTATTCACAAAAAGGCGCTGGAATCTGGGAAAAAATCATAAAATAAAAATGTATTTACCGGCAGGGAAGAAAAAATCTTTCTTGCCGGTAAATTTTTATGTAAAAAAAGAGAAGGAAATTATGTTGACCAATGGAGCACTCTTGTGTATAATAATTCCCAGAAAGACATTGGAGGGAGAGCATGAAGCTACACAAGTGGGTTGCCGGACTTTGTGCCCTGGCGGGAGGGCTTACAATGGCGGCGGGGATTTATCTGGGGCTGACGGCGCCGAACCGGCAGCCTGTTTTATTGGAAACCGTGCCCGATGGGCAGCAGCTGGTGAGCCGGTTTATGGAGGATGTTTGCCGGGGAGATCTGTCCCAGGCATCCAGGCTACTGCTGGGGCAGCCGGAGCTTACCATCCCGGAAGAACCCCAGACCCTGCAAGGCTACCTCTGGGAGCAGTACTACGACGCACTGGCTTACAGCCTGGTGGGAGAGGTGTATGCCACCCATCAGGGGCTTTACCAGGATGTGGAGCTGGAGGTTCCGGAGCTTTCGTCGGTTTTGGAGCAGATCAATGCCCTTACGCCGGAGATTCTGATGGAGCGGATCGACTCTGCGGAGAATATTTCCCAAATCTACAATGAGGAAAACGAGTATCGCCCGGAGTTGATTGAGAGCGTCCTGATGGAAGCGGGAGAGAAAGCCTGGGACGGGCATACCGTGACCCGGAGAACCATCCCCATGAAGCTGGTGTACCACGACCAGGCCTGGTGGGTGGAGCCCAGCCGGGAGCTGATCGCGGTTTTGGAAGGAAATATGGAAAGGGAATGAGGGAGGAAGAGCATGCGCGCAGTGAGGGCACTGATTTGCCTGGTGGCACTGGTACTGGCACTGGTGCTGTTGAGTACCGTTTTGCTGCTGCCCAGCGGAACGGACACCGGCCGGATGCTTGCCGGACGGGATACAGCCGGGGCTTTTGCACAGAATATTCGCAACCGGATTGCGGATGGGGTACAGGATATAGCAAAGGTGGAGAAAAACTACTGGATCGCTCCGGAAGATACGGCGCCGGAACCGGATCCGGAATGCTTTGGCGCAACCGGTGAGCCGTCGGAGCTGGAGTGGCTCCTGGAAGAGGCCTGGCAGGTTCTGGAGGGACAAAAGACGCTGTTTTCCCCGGAGGTTGAGATTTTACCCGGCTCCCAGGTGGAATACTACCTGGATGAAACCATCCTGACCATCACCTGGAAGGAAAAAGTGGAGAATATGGCGGTGACCTATTCTGAGGTGAAGATTATGGACCCCTCCCAGTTCCGCCGGTATCTCTCCGGAGGGGAGTTTGGCTCCGGAAAGCTGCTGCTTACCACGGAGATGAGCCAAAGCGTCCATGCGGTGGTGGCCTACAGTGCGGATTACTATGGCTATCGCCCGGATGGCACCGTGATTGTGGATGGTCAGGCCAAGCGGCCCGGTCTGGCACTGCCGGACAGCTGCTATGTGGACAAAGACGGCAATCTTTTCATGACCCATAACCAGTGGTTTTCCTCCCTGGAGCAGACCCAGGACTTTGTCGATGAAAACAATGTGAATTTCAGCCTCTGCTTTGGCCCTGCGCTGGTGGAGGACGGCAAGCGCTGCCAGCTGGGTTCCTACCCCATCGGGGAAGGGGATCAGAAATATGCCCGGGCAGCCATTGCCCAGCTGGACAAGCTGCACTATCTGTACGTGGCCTGCAATTTGGAGGGAAGCTGCTGGGATGTGCCGACGATAAACCGGTTTGCGGATCTTCTTCTGGAAACCGGATGCCGCCAGGCCTACAATCTGGACGGCGGACAGACGGCCACGGTGGTGGTGAACGGGGAAGTGTTCAATATGGTCAATTACGGCAGCCAGCGGCGCATCAGCGATATAATCTACTTTGCTACGGCAAAGCCCAGGGAGGAATAGTATGGATACCATTGCCTTTGTCATAGGAAGTACACGTATCTATTGGAATTCCATATTGCTTGGAGTGGCGGCGCTGGTGGGGATGCTGCTGTTTCTGGCCTTCTACCTGTGGCGGGAGCCGGATTGCCTGGGGGCGTTTCTGGTGCTGCCTCTGGCGGCGGGGGCAAGCCTTGTGTGTGCCCGGCTGACCCACTGGTATTTTCGGCCGGACAGCTACCGGAGCTTTGCCCAGGCCATGACGGATTTTTCCGGCGGTGGGTTGGCGCTGATGGGCTGCTTCATCGGCTGCTTCCTGGCGGCGGGGCTGGTGGCGCTGTTTTGCCGGGGGAGAGGCTTTGCCTCCATGCTGGATGCCATGAGTTTGGCCGGTGCCGCGGCCATTGCCGTAGGGCGGCTGAGCGGATTCTGCAACAGTACGGATCGGGGACAGGTACTGCCGCCGGAGAACCCTTTCGGCAGCTTCCTGATGGATCCGCTCACCGGGCAGACGGAGTACCGGCTGGCCACCTTTGCTTTGCAGGCGGCTGTGGCAGGAGTGATTTTCCTGCTTCTGCTGGGGCTGTACATCTGGGGAAACCGCCCGGGACGCAAAAAGGCGGGGGATTTATTCTGGCTGTTCAGCCTGTATTACGGTGCCAGTCAGGCGGTGCTGGATTCCACCCGGTATGATTCTCTGTTCTTTCGCAGCAATGGATTTGTCAGCGTGGTGCAGATACTGTGTGTTCTGGCGGTGGTGGTGCCCCTGGTGGTGTTCGGTGTGCGCTATGGCCGTGCCCATGGCTGGATTCCGGCGCTGGTGGCGCTGGAAGGGAGCTGCGGTGTGCTGCTGGCCGGTGCAGGCTGGATGGAGTACTATGTCCAGCGCCATGGCAGCCAGGCGGCCTTTGCCTACAGCGTGATGTCCGGCTGCATGGGAGGCATCTGCATATTGGGAAGTATGCTGTGGTATCTCGCCAGGCGGCGGGAAATCCCACGGGAGATGCCCACGATATATGAACGAGACTGATAAAAAGCGTGTTGCAGGGGAAATTCTCTGCGACACGCTTTTTTTATTCACAACTTGTTCTTAATTCGTTCAGGCTGCTTTCAGCTTTCTTTTTTATAATATTTACCATCGAACCAATCAGGAGGTTATACTATGGCAAATACCAACAAAGCCCAGAAGCGGAAGAAAGCGATCCGCCGGGCAATTGCAATTGTGGCTGTGGTTTTGGTGATCCTGCTGGCGGCGGTTTTGTATGTGCGCAAATCCGTCCAGCAGTCCGTGAACAACAAAAACGGCTCCAGCATCCAGTCTGCCCAGGTGAGTACCGGCTCCATCCGCACGACGGTTTCCGGTTCCGGCATGCTCACCAGTGAGGATGTGCAGGAACTATCCGTCCCTGCCCCTGTAAAGGTGGAGGAGATGTACGTAGAGCAGGGAGATCCTGTGGAGGAAGGGATGCTGCTGGCACGGGTGAACACCAGCACCGTTCTGACCACCCTGGCCACTGTGCAGGATGCGCTGGATGAACTGGATGACGACATTCACGATGCCAGCAACGATACGGTCAGCTCTGCCATCAAAGCCGGTGTCAGCGGCCGGATCAAGGAAATCTATGCCGCAAAGGGGGACAATGTGGCCTCCGTGATGTATGAGCACGGCGCTCTGGCACTGATTTCCATGGACGGCTATATGGCTGTGGACATCCCCGCGGGCAGCTACGCCAAGGGAGATGAGGTGACGGTGCAGGATGAAGAGGGCAACACCTGGGAAGGCACCGTGGACTATGTGACGGCGGAAACCGCCACCGTGCTGATTACCGACGATGGCCCCGTAAACGGAAGCAAGGTCAGCGTGGACGCAGGCGCAACCGGGGAACTGTACATTCACAGCCCCCTGAAGGTGACGGGCTATGCCGGTACCGTAAACACGGTCAATGCCAGGGAAAACAACAGGGTGTACGCAAACAGCCATCTGTTTGCCCTGACGGATACATCGGACAGCGCAAAGTACGACCAGCTGCTGGAAGACCGGGCGGAGTATGAGGAGCTGTATCAGAAGCTGGTCAAGCTCTATAAGGACGGCGGCCTGGTGGCGGAGCGTGCCGGTACGGTGCAGAGCGCCGTGGATACGGATACGCTGAGCCTGGGCAGCGACCCTTTGCAGGAGACGGTTCTGGTCAGCCTGGACCCGGACGAAACCGTGTCTGTGACCATCTCCGTGGATGAGACGGACATCCTTTCTCTGGAAGTGGGGCAGGAGGTCTCTGTGGGTGTGGAGTCCATCGGGGACGACAGCTATACGGGAACGGTATCGGAGATCGATACCCTGGGCAGCAGCGGCATTTACTCCGTAAAGGTGACGCTGCCGAAGGCCTCCGGCATGCTTTCCGGCATGACGGCAGATGTGGATGTGACCATCCAGGGCGTGGAGAACGCACTGCTGATCCCGGCGGATGCCATCCGCAAAACCAGCGCCACGGCCTATGTATACACCGCCTATGACGCGGAAACCGATACGCTGGGCGGCATGGTGGAAGTGACCACCGGCCTGACCAACGGTACTTATACGGAAATCACCTCCGGCTTGCAGGAAGGTGACACGGTATACTATAGCCCGAAGGAGCAGACCTTCAGCTTCGGCGGCTTTACCTTCACCACCTCCGGCAACATGGGCGGCATGTCCATGCCCTCCGGCGGCAACATGAGTGGCCGTGGGGACATGGGCAGCAACCGGGGCGGTAACCGTGGCGGCGACATGGGCAGCGCCCCCGGCGGTTCCCCCATGGGCTAAGGAGGCCGGACATGATCGACTTGAAGAATATTTCCCGGGTGTACCAGGTGGGCAATGAACGGGTGTATGCCCTGAACAAGGCCAACCTGCACATCTCTCCGGGGGAGTTTGTCAGTATCATCGGCCCATCGGGATCCGGAAAGTCCACGCTGATGAACATTGTGGGCTGCCTGGATATGGCGGATTCCGGAACCTATCTTCTGGACAACATTCCCATTGAAGACTATACGGAAAACGAGCTGGCACGTATCCGCAACCGGAAAATCGGCTTCGTCTTCCAGAGCTTTAACCTGATCTCCAAGCTGACGGCGGAAGAAAACGTGGAGCTGCCTCTGATTTATCAGAAGGTGCCCAGAGCCGAGCGCAGGGAGCGGGTGGAGCAGGCACTGGCCAGAGTAAATCTGCAAAAGCGTGCCAGGCACCTGCCCACGGAGCTGTCCGGCGGCCAGCAGCAGCGTGTGGCCATTGCCCGGGCCATTGTAACCAAACCTTCTCTGATTTTGGCGGACGAGCCCACGGGTAACCTGGACTCCAGAACCACGGTGGAGATTATGGATATTTTCCATGAGCTCCATGCGGCGGGCAACACCATCGTGCTCATTACCCATGATGACGAGGTGGCCAAGCAGGCCAGCCGGATCGTCCGGATCCGGGACGGACAGCTGACGGAGGTGGAAGCATGATCCAAGCATTTAAAATGGCAATGAAGTCCATATCCGGCAATAAATTCCGGGCGTTTTTGACCATGCTGGGCATTATCATTGGCGTTATGGCGCTGGTGATTCTGGTCAGCCTGGTAAGCGGCGCCACCGGAACCGTCACCGATACCATTGCCAGCCTGGGCAGCAACCTGCTTACCGTAACGGTGACGGATGATAAGGGCTCGCCTGTGACGCTGGATACCCTGGATGAATGGATGGGGGAAGAGGGCATCGGCCTGGCGGCCCCCTCCGCAACGGCGTCCGCCGCCGGCAAATATGGCTCCACCAGCAAGAGCGTGACGGTATACGGCGCAACGCCTGCCTATGCGCCTATCAATGGGCTGAACGTCCTGCTGGGACGGTTCCTGAACCAGGCGGATGTGGAGAACCATACCAACGTGTGCATCATTCCGGAAAAAACGGCTGAGGAGATGATCGGCTACACCGATTGTCTGGGAGAAGAGCTGAGCCTGGACGGCACCAAATACACCGTTGTGGGCATTCTGGAGGATGACGACGATTCCCTGACCGGAATCCTTACCCGCAATACCATGATGGCCTACATTCCCTATACCAGCCTGATGCGCCTGTCTGCTACGGTCGGCTCCGGTATTTCCAGTTTCTCGGTCAGCGCGCCGGAAAACAGTACCATGGCCGAAACGGAAAACGCCATGGAGCAGCTGCTTCTGGAACGCTTCGACGAGGATGAGGATGCCTATTCCATCCTCTCCCAGGATATGCTGGAGGATGCCATGAGTAGCGTTACAGGCATCCTGATGGTGCTGCTGGGCGGCATTGCGGCCATCTCTTTGATCGTAGGCGGCATCGGCATTATGAACATCATGCTGGTCACCGTTACGGAGCGTACCCGGGAAATTGGCATCCGCAAAGCCATTGGTGCCGGGCGTGGTGTGATATTGCAGCAGTTCCTGCTGGAAAGCGTAGTGCTGTGTATGATCGGCTGCGCCATCGGCGTGTTTATCTCCTGGGTGATTCTGCGGATCATCTCCGTGATGGTTGCCAGCATGGGCATTTCCTTTGGCCTGAATTGGAGCGTGGTGGTGATCGCCGTGGCCTTCTGCTTTGCCATTGGTGTGGTTTTTGGTCTGTATCCCGCCAATAAGGCGGCCAAACTGCCTCCCATTGAGGCGCTGCATTACGGCGGCTAAGGAGGAAACGAACATGAAGAAAAAACGCTTTTTGATATTGGCCATTGTGTTTGCGCTGCTGGCTGCGGCGGGGGTGGCGAGCCACTTCCTTCTGCCCCGGCAGCAGGAAAATATGGCATTTTCCCAGATGCCCCAGGACATGCCGGAAGGGGAGATGCCCCAGATGCCGGAAGGGGAGATGCCCCAGATGCCGGAAGGGGAGATGCCCGAGGGGATGGAGCTTCCCGGCGGGCAGATGCCCCGGCAGGAAAAAGCCGGCTCCTACTGGTGGCTGGTGGTAAGCATTGCCGCCTGCATTGGGGCTTTGGTTTGCCTGGGCATGTATCGGCATGGCACACCAAAGCCGGAAGAGACGCCGGAGAACTCCATGCCGGTGCTGGAAACCGATGAAGACACGCCCCAGCGGGATGGCGGCGGTGCGACCTGGGTGACGGTGTGCTGTATCATACTGGCCATTGCGCTGCTGGTATCCAGCCTGCCCTCCGGGATTTCCGCAAACTCCACCGTGAATGCCAGGGTGCTTTCCGGCCAGATGGAGGACAGAACCCTCTCTTCCAGCCTGTCCGGCGCGGGTACGCTGGCGGCACAGCAGGGGCATGTCATTTCCATCCCCCAGTCCCTGGAAGTGGAGTACTACTGTGTGCAAAATGGGCAGAGTGTTGCGGTGGGGGATCCTATTGCGGCAGTGAACAAAACCCAGGTGGCCTCCGCCATCCGGCAGCTGCAGCAGGTGCTGGCAGAACTGGATGAAGATTTGAACGAGGCGGCGGGGGACAGCCCCTCCACCGGTATCAAAACCCGCACCTCCGGCCGGGTCAAGAAGATTTATGCCCAGTCCGGGGACAATGTGGCCGATGTGGTGTATGAAAACGGCGGACTGATTTTGCTGTCCCTGGATGGGCTGATGGCGGTGGACATTCCGGCGGAGCTGGAAATGGACGCACCGGTGACGGTGCAGCTGCCGGACGGCACCTGCCTGGATGGCACGGTTTCCCATGTGGCCGATGGTGTATCCACGGTGACCATGCCGGATGAAACCATTGCCCCGGAAGACATGGTAACGGTTTTGAATGCGGAGGGGGAGACTCTGGGCAGCGGAGCGGCCTATGTCCACAGTGCCCTGAAAATTTCCGGCACCTACGGCACCGTATCCACCGTCCATGTAAAGCAGGATCAGAAGGTATCGGCGGGGACAAACCTGATTACCCTGAAAGATACGGGGCATACTGCCCGGTACAGCTACCTGCTGGATCTGCGCCAGGAACTGGAAGAGCAGATGGATACCCTGGTGCAGCTGAGCCGGGATGGCATCCTGTATGCGGAGTATGCCGGACGGATCTCCGGCGTGGATACTATGGTGGACTATCAGCCTGCCGCTGCGGAAACCCGGCAGCGCAGCCAGGCCAGCCCCGGCTACACCCCGGTAGGGGGTATCCGGATGGAGGGAAGCAGTTCCTCGGAAGAGGGGGACGGTGAGCAGATACCTCCGGAGTCTACAGAGACGGAACCCACAGAGACGGAACCTACGCAGCCGGATCAGTCCCAGGGCAAGAGCTACGCTCTGGGTGTGGTGCTGGCCGTGCAGGATGGAGCGGTTCTGTACGTAACCAAGGGAACCTATACGGCAGCGGAAGGGGAGTCTTTCCCCAGCCCCACGGCCTCCCAGGAGGACATGGCCAGGGCGCAGGTGCTTCCGGAGGGGCTGACGGTGCTGCTGAGCAGCGGCAGCAGCTGGGATGCCTCCGCCTATGAGGCCATTGCCCAGGGAGATGCCCTGCTGATCGGGGAAGAACGGGTCATCCACCAGCATGCCTCTGCCGGCCAGTTCCCGGGCATGGGCGGTATGGGCGGCATGGATATAAGCGGGCTGCTGGGCGGCGCCTCCGCCATGACAGGCGCCTTCTCCGGGATGGGCGGCGGTACCGTGGCCACCCCCGGCTATGAGACCTACGATACCTCCGGCCAGGATGTGGTCACCATCACGCCGGACGAGGAGATGACGGTGGAGTTCTCCGTGGACGAGCTGGACATCCTCTCCCTGCGTACCGGCATGGAAGTAAACGTCACGCTGGATGCGCTGCCCGGCCAGAGTTTTCGTGGCAGCATCACCAAGGTGGGATGCTACGGAGAAAACCAGGGCGGCAACACCAAGTACACCGTCACGGTGACATTGCCCAGGTCTGAAAAAATGCTGGTGGGCATGAATGCCTCCGTAAAGATCGTCACATCCACCTCTTCCCAGGTAGCCACCATCCCGGCTGCGGCCATCCAGTTTGATGCCGGTGCCTCCTGGGTGTATACCGGCTACGATGAGAAGAAGGATACCTTCACGGGAAAAGTACAGGTGGAAACCGGCCTGTCCGATGGCCAGAATGTGCAGATCCTCTCCGGCCTGGAGCCGGGAGACACGTTCTACTACCGGTATGCCGATTCCATTGAATACAGCTTTGAGGGATAAAAAAGATCCTCCCGGGCAGCGCAAGCTGCCTGGGAGGGTGTTTTTATTTTGCGGATACGGCAGCGTCTTCCCAGGGGAAGGGCATGCCGGTCAGGACATTTTGGCGGATGTAGCGGAATGTCTCTTCTTCGCCGCTGTCCCGGAGCATGGTCAGGATGTATTCCAGCTGGCGCTCCGTCTCCGGGTGCATCAGAAGACGCTCCCTGCTGCCAAGCAGATAGTTCAGGGGGGAGGCGGGGGTGTAGGATTTTCCCTGGTAGGTCATGCAGGCGGCACGGCGATCCATCACCATTTCCACAAGATACCGCCGGGGCATGGGCACCGGCTCATAGCGCCGGGTCTGCATGCTCAGATCCGTCCAGTATTCGTGGTGGTGCTTGTTGCGTCCCTTGTGGTGCATCCAGGCTTCGCTGTAGCCCTTTTCCTCCCGCTCCGCGGCGTTGGGGCTGCGGATGCCCTGGTAGTATTTGGCACCGATCCAAAACTCTGCCGGGGAGAACTTGCTCAGGTCGTGGGTAAGCCCCTGGCGGTACAGCCCCACCCGGAAGCAGCCCTGCATAACCAGAAAACGGTGATGGGTGACGGTTTTGAAATGTCCCCAAATGTTCATATGCATCAGCCTTCCGATACAACGATTTCCGACACCTGCAGACCCGGATTTCTCCGGCAGGTGAAGTCAATTGCCCAATAGCTGGAGAACACCAGCAGGTTGCGGCCACGGTAATCTTCCAGAAGCTCTGCGTCAGAGCCCAGGTTCAGGTCGGTCAGGTCGCCGGGGTAGCTGTCGATCAGGCGGATTTCCTCATAGGGCAGGCTCTCCATGCGCAGATCCACGCCGTACTCGTTCTTCATCCGGTACTGGAATACATCGAACTGCAGTGTGCCCACAACGCCTACGATGACTTCTTCCATACCGGAGTTGGGAACCTTGAAAATCTGGATGGCACCTTCCTGGGCAATCTGCTCGGTACCCTTAACGAACTGCTTGCGCTTCATGGAATCCTTGGCGGATACCCGGGCGAAATGCTCCGGGGCGAAGGTGGGAATGCCGGAGAAGCGGAATTTCTGCCCCGGGGTGGTGATGGTGTCACCGATGGAGAAAATGCCCGGGTCGAATACGCCGATCACGTCTCCCGCATAGGCCTCTTCCACGATTTCACGCTCGGCAGCCATCATCTGCTGGGGCTGGGACAGGCGCATTTTCCGGCCGCCCTGTACATGGAAATATTCCGTGTCTCTCTGGAATTTGCCGGAGCAGATGCGCATGAAGGCCAGACGGTCCCGGTGAGCTTTGTTCATATTGGCCTGGATTTTGAACACAAAAGCGGAGAAATCCGGGCTGAAAGTATCGATGGTTCCGCAGTCTGCCACTCTGGCCAGGGGCGGGGGGGTCAGCTGCAGGAAGGATTCCAGGAAAGGCTCAATGCCGAAGTTGGTCAGGGCAGAGCCGAAGAACACCGGGCTGAGTTGGCCATGGCGCACTTCTTCCAGATCCATTTCCCGTCCGGCGGACAGCAGCTCCACATCATCGATCAGCTGCTGGTGCTTCTGCTGGCTGTCCAGCAGGGTGGCAACCTGGGGATCGTAAAGGTCGATTTCCTGCTTCCCGGCCTTGTTTTTGCCGGAAACGCCGGAGAAGAAGATCAGTTCCTTCTTTTCCCGGTCGTAAACGCCCTGGAAGTCCTTGCCGGAGCCAATGGGCCAGTTCATGGCATAGGTCTCAATGCCCAGTTCCCGTTCCAGCTCGTCGAGCAGGTCGAAGGGATCCTTGGTTTCTCTGTCCATTTTGTTGACAAAGGTGAAAATGGGAATGTGCCGCAT
>CAZCRO010000045.1:0-19650 GCA_964501115.1 uncultured Oscillospiraceae bacterium | reverse complement strand
TCAATATAAAAAATGGTTCTGTTAGGATGCTTTGTTCATAATAATAGGTTGATTTGCTTCACAGTTCAGTTGAGATTGCATATCCTCCAGTCGGTAGATGCTCTCGTCAGACAAAGCTTTTTGGATATTGTTCATATATAGATACTGCGAGGTGTTTTCCATGACATGGAATTTGTAAGTAGAAAGTAAGCGCTGGATAAGCGTCAGGTCGTAGTATTTGGTTCCGTCCGGCTGATGGATGCCGACAAAGCCTTCTACCACGGCGTTTTGGCTGATCTCGTAGGCACTGCGTTCCAGTTCCTGAAAGTAACTGACGATGTCAGCACTGGTACGGGAATGACTGCTCTCGATTACAGCCTTGTACTCGTCCAACAGGCGTGTTTGCGCCGTGTGCTTCAGCAGGAATACCGTGGTGGACAGCAGTGCAATCATAATTAAATAAGAAAAAATCCAGGTAAACAGTACACTCTTTCGTTTGAACAACTGCCATCCCCCCATTGTTTTGATGTTATTTCAGTATAACCGATGGTTGCCCGTTTTGCAAGTTCCGAAAATGCAACTTGTGTCCACGGGACACCATTCCTGCCCTTCTTTTGTGCCTTGCCTGCCGAATGCTACAGGCGGGGGGGCCTGCTTGTTCCATTCGAACATCATACCGTTCCAAGTGATGAAATGTTTCTGAAGGAATGAATATTGCAACGATGGTTAATAGAGAAACAAAGAGAGAAAATTGAAGAAAAATCATCTGAAAGATGAAAAACAAAAATCGAAGATTGGCTAATTCCATAAAAAGGAAACGTTATATTTGTGTGAAAAATAGAAAAGAGATGCATAACAGAAAAAAGTATTGCAATCATTCAACAAAAATGATACAGTTAGTTTACCAGGAAACAAAAAGATTTGGAGGCGCATTTTTGTGAAGGAATACAAGCATCTGTTTGCTCCCGGAAAGATTGGTTCCCTTTATGTGAAGAACCGAATTGTCATGGCGCCGCTGGGCTCTCGCTTGACTACGGAGAACGGTGCCGTTACGGATGATATGATCGAGTTCTATTCCCAGAGGGCACGGGGCGGCGCAGGCGTAATCGTCATCGAGGCTATGGCTGTGGATTATCCGCTGGGCGCAGGAAAGCCCAATCATGTGCGATTCTGCGATGACTGCTATGTGCCGGGACACGCAAAGCTGGTTGAAAGAATCCATGAATGTGGAGGCAAGGCCTTTGCACTGCTGTGGCACACGGGCATTAACCGGGGTATGCTGGAAGGAATGACTCCCGTTGGCCCCAGCGCGATCCTGAATCCCAACACCGGCATTGTTCCCCATGAACTGACGGTAGAGGAGATCCACCAAATTGTCAATAAGTTTGGTCAGGCTGCGGCAAGAGCACAAATTTGCGGCTATGACGGTATCAATGTCCACGGCGCACATGGATACTTGATTTCCTCTTTTGTATCGGCAGCTACCAATCAGCGGACAGATGAATATGGCGGAAGCTTTGAAAATCGCCTCCGTTTCCCGCTGGAAGTTGTGGCCGCCATTCGGGCCAATACCCGCCGGGGCTATCCGCTGGTAATGCGCATCAACGGAAACGATTTTATCGAAGGCGGCATTTCCATGGACGAGGCAGTTCGGTTTGCCCAGGCCCTGGAAAAAGCCGGTGTGGACGCCATCGATGTGTCTGCCGGTGTCTATGGCAGCATCGATACCATGATCGAGCCCATCCAGTACACGGAAGGCTGGAAGTTGTATCTGGCGGAGAACATTCGCAAACATGTAAATATCCCTGTGTTTGGTGTAGGTGTGATCCACAGTCCCGATGTGGCCGACCAGGCTATCGCAGACGGCATGGTAGACTTCGTAGCAATGGGTCGGGAATTGTTGGCAGAGCCGCAGTGGGCAAACAAGGCCGCTGCAAATGATGACCACTTCCCCAAGTGCATTGGCTGCAATGCCTGCTTTGAACGGATCGGCAAGAATCTGCCTCTGCGCTGTGCCCTTAATCCCTTGGCCGGACGGGAATTGCACAAGCCGGAACCTGCGGCCGTAGCGAAAAAGATTGCTGTGGTGGGTGGTGGCCCTGGCGGTATCACCGCTGCGGTAACTGCCGCTGGACGGGGCCATCAGGTTACCCTGTTTGAAGCTGGGGCCCGGTTGGGCGGTCAGCTGATTCTGGCGGCTGCACCTCCCAAGAAGGAAAAGATTCTGGACTATATCCGGCATCTGGAAGAAGAGGTAGCTCGTAGCAACGTACAGGTAAAACTGGGAACTGCCTTTACGGCATCTATGGAAAAGGATTACGATGAGATCATTCTGGCCACGGGTGCCCATTGCCGGGATATGGCAGTGGAGGGCTCTGAAGGCATGCACATGCTTGCCTGGGATGCCCTGAAGATGCCTGCACAGCAGTTCCAGGGCCGCCATGTGGTGGTCGTGGGTGCTGGCAGCGTAGGATGCGAGACAGCCCAGTACATCCAGGCCGGTGGCGCGGACAGCGTAGCCATTGTGGAACTGCGGGGCAAAATCGCAGCGGATGTGGATAATATCAGCCGCATGAAACTGATGCACGAGCTGGAAGAAGCCAAAATCGGCCTGTATCCTGCAACGGTACTGGATCGGGTGGCGGATGGCGCGGGTATGCTGAAAAATGTCAACGATGGAACCATTCAGCAGGTTCCCTGTGATTTGGTAGTTATTGCGGTGGGTTCTGCCAGCGAGCAGACACTGGCCCAGGCGTTGTACGAGAAGGGAAGAGCTTTCCACATGGTGGGCGATTCCCAATCCATTGGTAAGATTGGCGAAGCAGTCCGCAGCGGATTTGATGCCGCAGCCGTGCTGTAACGCTGATTATAAAATTGAGAAGGAGAACAGATATGAAAAAGGTTATTTCCCTGATCCTCGCACTGGTTTTGGTGCTCGGCCTGACGGCCTGCGGCAGCAGCAATTCCAGTTCCGACACCCTCCGAATCGCACTGACTGCTCCCCTGACGGGCAACCTGTCCCAGTATGGTGAAAGCTTTAAGAACACTGTAGAGCTGGCTTGCAAGCAGTGGAATGAAAAGGGTGGCGTTCTGGGCAAGCAGATCGAACTGGTAGTGGAAGATACTGCCGGCGACTCCGCACAGGCTGCTACCGTAGCACAGAAGATCGTTTCTGACAAGACCATCTTTGCACAGATCGGCGACTTCAACACCGCCTGCTGCCTGGCTGCACAGCCCATTTACGATGCTGCCAATATGCTGCAGATCTCTCCCACCTGCTCCGCCGTGAACTTTGCTCCCGGCTCCAAGTGGTCTTTTGAATGCCTGGGCACCCAGGATGTTCAGGGCGAATTTATGGCACAGTGGGCCTATGACAACGGTGCCCGCAGTGTTGCCATCCTGTATCTGAACTCCGACTGGGGCATCAGCGTGGACCAGGGCTTTGCCAAGGCATTCGAGGCATTGGGTGGCGAGGTCCTCATTGAAGAGCCCTACAACGACGGTGAAACCGACTTCACCGCTGCTTTGACGAAGCTCCGTGAGACCAACCCCGATATTCTTTACATTGCCTGCTACTACAATGACGGCGCAGCCATCAACATCCAGCGCATCAATCTGGGTTGGGACATCCCCGTTTATCACCCCGGCACGGTGTACTCCACCGATTTCCTGAGCATCGGCGGCGATGCCGTTGAGGGTGTGTATACCAACGTTGGTTTCTACCCCGATGACCCCACCCCCACTGCCGCAGCGTTCATCCAGGAATACAATACCCTGTATGGTGTGGATCCTGACTACTATGGCGCTTGCGCATATGATGCTTTCAACGTCCTGATGGAGGCTATCTCCCGGGCTGGCGAACTGGACAGCGAGAAGGTTCGCGCTGAACTGGCAGGCACCGTCGACTACGAGGGTGTTTCCGGCAGCATCACCTTTGATGCCGACGGCGATGCTAAGAAGAGCTATATTAAGCTGACTGTAGAAAACGGTGCTTACGCAGTCGTCCGCTAACCAATGAATGATGAGAGTGGGTACAGCGGAATAAGCTGTACCCACTCTTGACTTTTCGATGTGTGATTTGAAAGAAAGTAGGTGTCTGCGTTATGACAATGATCGTGCAGCAGCTGGTAAATGGCATTACCCAGGGTGGTTTGTATGCTCTGCTTGCCATTTCCTATGCGCTGGTTTACGGCGTTATGAATCTGGTCAACTTCTCAACAGGTTCCATTTATATGCTCGGTGCCATCGGCGGCTGGGCAGTGTGCAACTTTATTACAGAAAATTTCTTCCTGAGCATTGTTGTCGGCTTCCTGATTGGCTTTGTGGTGGCATTTGTTCTGGAAAAAATTGCATTTAAATCCATCCGGGGCATCAGCCGGATCTCTTCTCTGATCTGCACCATCGGCTTTTCTCAGTTGATCAACGAATTGATGGCGCTGATTTTTGGCAAGGCTACCAAGGGAATGCCCGCATTCTTCTCGGAAAGTGCCTTTACCGTGGTGGGCGTTACGATCAGCTGGCTCCAGCTGGTACTGATGATGACGGTGATCGTGATCCTGGTTGCGTTACAGCTTCTGATTTATAAGACCCGTATGGGTCTGGCCATCCGCACGGTCTCCATGGATAATACCACTGCCGGCCTGATGGGTATTGATGTGGACAAGACCATCTCCATTGCCTTCTCTCTGGCTGGTGCCTGCGCTGGCATTGCTGGTGTGGCCGGATGTATCTATTATCGCTCCGTATCTGCCTATATGGGCTGGACCCCTGGTATCAAAGCATTCTCTGCTGCGGTCTTTGGCGGCCTGACTTCTATGCCTGGTGCCATTATGGGCGGCTACCTGATGGGTATTATTGAAAACTTTGGTGTACAGATCTTCTCAACCGGTTACCGGGATGTCATCAGCTTTGTGGTGATGATTGTCTTCTTGTTGGTTCGTCCCCAGGGCTTGCTGGGTAAAAAGAAGATCACCAAGGTTTGAGTGGGAGGTAGAACAATATGCTGAAAAAGAATACGCTTGCGCAAAAGAAAAAGCTGACCGTTCTGGCACTCCTGATGGCTGTGCTTCTGGTATTTCCCTTTGTTCTCGATAACTATGCACTCCAGGTGGCGGTATACTGCGGAATCTATGTGCTTCTGGCAGTGAGTCTGAACTTGCTGGTGGGTTACGCCGGTATCTTCTCCATGGGCCATGTGGCATTCTACTGCCTGGGTGCTTATACGTCTGCACTGCTGGCAACCAAACTGAACATGCCATTTCTGATGTGCTTCCTGTCCGGCGGCGTTGTGGCCGCTGTTGCCGGTGCTCTGATCGGTATTACCACGTTGCGTCTGAATGATCTGTTTCTGACTTTCACCACAATGGGTTTGGGAGAAGTAATCCGCATCGTCATTCAGAATGCAGATTTTACCAATGGTGCCTTGGGTGTTACAGGTATCCCCATGCCCAGGCTCTTTGGCCGGGCCATGAGCCGTGTGGAATTTTATTATATGGTACTGATCCTGGTGGTACTGTGTGTGTTTATTGTTTACCGCCTGGTACATTCCAATACCGGCAGAACCCTGATGACGATCCGTGATGACGCCAGTGCTGCTGCCAGTCTGGGCATCAATGTGTTCCGCTATAAGATGAAGGTAATGGTGCTCTCCTGCTTCATTGCAGGTCTGGCCGGTAGCCTGTATGCTACTTTTGTGCAGTATATCAATGCTTCCAACTTCTCTATCAATGTGTCCATCAACATTATTGCAATGGTCACCATCGGTGGTATGGGAACGGTCAGCGGGCCGATTTTGGGTGCTGTATTGTTGCAGATCCTGCCGGAAGCTATCCGTTTCCTCCAGAATTACCGTCAGCTGATGTTTGGCGCAGCCCTGGTCATTTCCGTCATGTTTGCCCCCAAGGGACTGGTCGGTATGAATTGGAGCCGGGTTAAGCCGGTGGCAAAGGTGATCGCCTGGTTCCGGGATGAGCCGGCAGAAAAGGAGGAGTAAACCATGCTGTATGCTGAAAATGTTTCGGTGCGTTTTGGCGGTTTGACCGCTGTGGATAATGTGTCGCTGCACATAAAGCCCGGCCAGATTCATGCCATTATCGGCCCCAACGGTGCAGGTAAATCCACGTTCTTCAATGCGATTTCCGGCATCAACAAGCCCTCAGAAGGAAAGATCTCGTTCCTGGGCAAAGATATCACGGGGTTGAACCAGCATCAGGTGGCAGCGCAGGGAATTGGCAGAACCTTCCAGAATATCAAACTGTTCAATTCCATGACGGTTTTGGAAAACGTGATATGCGGTTGCCACATGAACGTAAAAAGCAATATGTTCCAGGATATGTTTGGCACCAAAAAACAGCGGCTGGAAGAAGAACAGCTCCGGGAAGAGTGCCTGGAACTGCTGAAGAGGGTGGATCTGTACGACAAACGGGATCTTTACTCCAACAATCTGCCTTATGGTGACCAGCGGAAGCTGGAAATCGTCCGCGCTATGGCGACAACGCCCAAGCTGCTGATGCTGGATGAGCCTGCGGCAGGTATGAACCCTTCGGAAACGGAGGATCTGAAGCAGTTTATCAAGAAAATTAATGGCGAAGGTCTGACCATTTTGCTCATTGAGCACGATGTGAAGATGGTCATGTCTTTGGCAGATACGATCACTGTGCTGAATCACGGTGCAAAAATCGCGGAAGGCAGCGCAGATGCAGTCCGGAACGATGATGCGGTGATCGAAGCATATTTGGGCAAGTCCTATCGGAGGTAATGTATGAGCAACGAAATCATCCGATTTGAAAATGTGAATGTCTCCTATGGTGCCATTCAGGCACTGCAGGGGGTATCCCTGAGCGTAGAAGAAGGGGCAATCGTTGCCTTGATCGGTGCCAATGGTGCCGGTAAGACCACCCTGCTGAACGCACTGACAGGTGTTGTCCATGTGAAAGACGGCGGGATCTTCCTGCGGGGCGAGAACATTACCAATAAGAAAACGCATCTGATTGCCCAGCGGAAGATCGCCCATGTTCCTGAGGGGCGGCGAATTTTTGCAGAACTGACCATCGAAGAAAATCTGCGTATCGGTGCGTATACCATGTTCCGGGATAAGGCGAAGATCCAGCAGCTTCTGGAAGAAAATTACGAGCTGTTCCCCATTTTGGCAGAGCGGCGCACCCAGCTGGGCGGCACACTCTCCGGCGGCGAGCAGCAGATGCTGGCCATCGCCCGGGGACTGATGAGCGACCCGGATGTGGTGCTGCTGGACGAGCCGAGTCTGGGCATCGCCCCCATTGTGGTGGAGAATATTTTCGAGTACATCGTTAAGATCAATAAGATGGGAAAGACCATTTTTCTGGTGGAGCAGAATGCAAATCTGGCACTGGAAACGGCTTCCTATGTCTATGTTCTGGAGAATGGACGAATCGTCAACGAAAATACCAGCCAGGTTCTGCTGGAGGATGACAGTATTAAGAAAGCATATCTGGGACTATAATCGGGAGGAAGGAAAAGATCATGAAATTCACTGCCAGAGATCATGCCTTTGTCTATGGTGTCATTGCACAGGAAATTGTTGCATGCTGCGCTGATGCAGAAGCCATCCTGGAGGAGGCCATCAAAACCTACGGTTTGCAGCGGGGAAGCCGCATGGGGCAGACCTGTGATGCCTTTGGCGATCGCCGGTCTATGCAGACTTATATGGCCTACGGTGAATGGGCACCGGCACCGGGAGAAATGGATATTGCGATTCCGGAGGAATCCCCCAGTGCGGTTTGGAATGTAAAAAAGTGCCCCTGGAGCCAGGAATGGGCAGAAAAGGGCATGATGGATGTGGGAAGATACTACTGTAAGTATGTTGACCGCGAATTGGTTCACGGCTTCCGGGCCGATTTGGAGCTGGGAACCGGCTCCACCCAGACGGCCGGAGACGCTTTCTGCTATTTTAAGTGGAACGGAGCCGATATGACCCCGGAGCACAAGGCTGAAAATGCGGCCATTGCGGAAAAGGTGGGGCAGGTTCGCCTGAAGACCTGGGCCTACCATATGGGACACATTTATAAAACCATGGGTCAGGTCTTGGAGCAGCGCGCCGGCGAAGATGCCTGTGCAAAAGTCTTTGAACGGGCGGATCAGCGTCTGGCTCAGCGATATGGGCAGGAGATGGTGGAGCTGATGCACGCAGGTCTGGTGCTGGACTACTGGGTGACGCCTTCTTGCAAGCCCATGCAGTTGCTGTCGCAGATGTTTGAATAAAGGAGAGGTGCTACCATGGATGAAGAAATCAAAATCTGGTTCCAACGGAATTCAGACCGGGCTGCTTCCATCAGTCGGGATCTGTGGGAGCGCCCGGAGGCATCCGGCCAGGAGCGCTACGCATGTCAGGTGCTCAGCGGGTGGATGGAAGAAAATGGCTTTCAGGTAACTGACCGGTCATTGGCAGGGTTGGATACCGCATTTTGTGCCACCTGGGGTCAAGGTCGGCCTTATATTGGATTCTTGGCGGAGTACGATGCCTTACCGGGGCTGGCACAGCAGGATTGTTGTAGCTACGCCCCACTGGAACAGTCCTTTGGCCATGGTTGCGGACACAACCTTTTGGGTACCGGTGCTGCGGCAGCAGCTCTGGCACTGAAGCAGGCTATGGAGCAGGAACAATTGCCCGGAACTATTTTCTTCTATGGTTGCCCTTCTGAGGAGATCATGGAGGGGAAAATTGTGATGACCCGCGCGGGTGTGTTCAATCATCTGGATGCGGCCATCTCCTGGCATCCCGGTGACCGAAACCGGGCCAGCGAAGAATCCTACCAGGCAATGTTGTCCATGGAATATCATTTCACCGGCAAGGCCAGTCATGCCTCTATGGCACCGCAGGAAGGTCTGAGCGCTCTGGATGCGGTGGAATTGATGGATGTAGGCGTCAACTATCTGCGGGAACATGTGCCTGCGGGCGGCCAGTTGCACTATGTCATTATTGATGGAGGTAGCAAACCCAATATTGTACCGGAAAAAGCAGCGGTTTGGCAATTTGTTCGGGCAAACACGGCATCGGATGTACGAAAAATCGCAAAGCGCGTGGATGAGATCGCTGCCGGTGCCGCAATGATGACTGGTACCAGAGTGGAAAAGAAAGTGCTGACCGGCTGCAACGAAACCAGAATCGTTCCCAAACTGGTGGAACTGATGCACGAGGTGATGGCCGATCAGGTTCCTGCCATAGACTGGACGGAAGAGGAAGAAGCCTTTGCCCGTACGCTTATGGAAAACCAGGGCGCGGACTGGAGCACGCTGGCGGTCAATTTCGGAGAAGACGTGAGACAACAGCCCCTGGACCGGGGGCTTACCAAACCCACCGGAAAGACTATCGATATTCTTGGTTCCTCGGATCTGAGCGATGTTAGCTATGTCACCCCTACCTGTATGCTGTTTGCGGCCACTTACCCGAAGGGGACTCCCAACCATACCTGGGGTGTCACGGCCTGCGCAGGTAACAGCATTGGCCAAAAGGGAATGATTTACGCAGCACAGGTTATGGCCCAGACGGGATATTGCCTGGTGAAAGATCCGGAACTGGTTTGCATGGTCCGTGCTTCTTATGAGCAAGCACTGGGCGGTGCGGTATACGCCCCTGTGGGGGAATGAAGTAAGGAGAAATACTTGTGAACAGCGAGAAAACCATACAACTATTAAAAAAGGAAATGGTAGTTGCCATGGGTTGCACGGAACCTGCCGCTTCTGCGCTGGCCGGCAACAAAGCACGGCAACTGTTAGGATGTATGCCGGAACGGGTGGTGGCCTATGCCAGCCGGGATATGGTGAAAAATACCATGGCGGTGGGAATTCCCAACTGCTCCGACAGAGGACTGCTGACGGCGGTTTGCTTGGGCGTGTGTAGCGAAAGCGGGATCCATGATCTGAGTATTCTGTCCGATGTCAATGATGCCCAGCGGGCTGCAGCCGCAGAGCTGCTTGCCCGTTCCCAGCTGGAATTGGTGGAAAATGTTCCGCCGGTGTATGTAAAAGTCGTAGCCTATGCCGGAGAGAATAAGGCAAGCTGCACCGTCAGCCTGGAACACGATCATTTTTCGGAGATGACGGTCAATGACCAGGTGCTGCTTCGGGAAGAGATCCAGGCAGACAGCCGGGCAGAGGATGATCTTGCAAAATACGCAGAAACACTGACCCTGGAAGAGATCCTGAAATTTGCCCATGACGTGAATCCTGAGGATGTCGCCTTCGTTCTGGATGCAGCAAAAACCAATCTGGATCTGGCGGACTATTCCCTGAAGCACGATTACGGTCTGAAGATCGCTTCTACCGTGCTGGCAGATATTCCTCAGACACCTACCACCCTAAGCGAGGCAATGACCTTGGCCTGTGCCTATGCCGCAGCAGGAAGTGATGCCAGAATGTCCGGCTGTCCCAGGGCAGTGGTCATCAATTCCGGTTCTGGCAACCAGGGCATCACCTGTACCGTGCCGTTGCTGATCCTTGGCCAGTATCTGGGTTGCAGGCGTGAGACTCTGCTGCAGGCTCTGTGTATCAGCGAATTGGTGGGCCTGATGATAACCGCAAAAAAAGACCGGCTCAGTGCACTTTGCGGCGCGTTTACTGCGGCTATGGGAACCGGATGCGGCATGATCCACCTGATGAATGGTGGTATGGAGCAGATGGACCTGATGGTGCGGACGATGGTGGGCAATTTGTCCGGTATTGTTTGCGATGGTGCAAAAAACAGCTGTGCTTTGAAAATTTATTCCAGCCTGCAGGCCACATGTTTGGCTGTGAGAATGGCGTTTAAGGGCGAAGCCCCCGGAAAAGAAAGTGGCATCATCGGCAGCAATGCGATGGAGAGCATCGATAACCTGATGAACATGTGCCATGAGGGTATGGTAAAAACGGACCATACCATTCTTTCAATCATGTTGGATAAGCAAGCTTGAGCGTTGACCGGAATCCTTTCCCTGCTTCCGGCACCCAAAAGAAATCTGTATTGCCAAAGACCTCACAGTTGTGATAAAATAAAAAGAAAGTATTGCCAATTCGAGTTCTTTCGGGGATAAATTTTTACATGAAAAACAGCCGGAGGAGACTTGTACAGATGTATAAGCCTCCTTCTGCCTTTTAGGAGGGGAAGGATGGGAATCAACAGATATCCGGAAGCGGAGCACAATATGGTACAGTTGTTTAACCGCTATGTAGAGTTGAGTAAAAAAAGCTATGAGTATTGCGAGGGCATCAGCTTATATCCAAACGAGATCCATACGGTGGAGTACATTGCCGAAAGCAGCACAACAAATCTGACGGATATTGCAAATCAGCTGACATTGACAAAGGGTGCTGTTTCCAAAATGATCGTTAAGCTGGAAAACATGGGCCTGCTTGTCCGCTATAAGTACCAACCGAACCAAAAGGAGATCTATATCCATTTGACGCAGTTGGGGGTGCGGGCCTATGAAGGGCACAAGGAGTATCACCAGGATATGTGGGGACGGCTGGATGCTTATTTTTCTCAACTGGATCAGGAGCACCAGGAAGTGATCCTGGACTTTTTGGAAAACTATTTGGATGCAATGCGCAGATTACAGGAGTGAGGAATCGGATATGGAGATTATTTGTTCTTCTGCGTCTCACCATGCCATGCTATTTGCCTACATAGCCAAAGAAACCGTCCAGGCTTTTGGAGTCCAAGGGGAAGAAGCAATCATTCAGGCGGTACACACCTATGGCTTGCAGCGCGGAAAGCGAATGGCGATGCGGGCTAAGCTGGATGGTGTTAACGTGGATGGAATGTGCTATGACCTTTACGGGGAATGGAAATGCTTTCCGGGACAGGTCGAGTGCAGCCAGTGCGTTTGCGATGGCAACTATATGCTAAAGTATAAACGCTGTCCCTGGTATACGGAATGGAAGCAGTTCGGTATGCTCCAATACGGAAAATACTACTGTGGCCATGTTGACGAGGCGATTATTGCAGGCTTGGGCATTGCTGATGGCGTGCTGCAAAGCAGCCGCGTGGACGGCTGCCACAGTTGCGATCTGGAGTTCAGGGACCGGAAATATACCCAAGCGGATTGCCAGCGGCAGACTGCACGCAAGGTCAATCTTGGCGCACAGGCAAAGATGCCTTGGGAATATCATGTGGGCCATCTCTATCAGGCCATGCGCAACGTGATCTTGGACCGGTTCCCGCGGGAAGGCTATCGGGTGTTGAAACGGGCGATGAAACGCTATGAGTCCCATTTTGGTACGCAGGCAAAAAATCTGGTGCTGGAGTATGCGGAGCGGGACTACGATGTGCTTCCTTCCTACCACGCAACATCGGCTGACGGCCAGGAAAACCTGAAGATCCAGCGAATGGTGAAAACAGATGTGCTGGTTGCAGGCGGATCTGGTGCTGCAGTGATGGCTGCCGTGGAAGCAGCAAAGGGTGGTCTGGACGTAACCTTGCTGAGTAAAGGGAAGGTCGGAAAAAGTGGCAACCTGATTATGGCAGGTGGCGGCTTTGGTGTTGACGGACACTCTGCACGGCATATTTTGGGCATTCCCCAGGCAGATGATACCTTTACACAGGATAATATGCTGGACTGCCTGATAAAAGAGGGATTCTATCTGTCAGACCAGGATCTGGCCCAGCTGTATGTGGAGAAAGGCCCTCAGGTAGTGGGAGAGTACCTGCAATGGGCCAAAAACTGCGACGAAAAATTTGCCTTTATGCCTAACGGGACATGGATTGCCTCGGGCAAAAGCTTTGCCCGGGTATTGACAAGGGGACTGAGTGAGAATCCCCAGATCCACCGGATGGAAGATTGTGTACTGATCGATGTGCTGCGGGATGACCAGAGGATTACCGGTGCATTGGTACTGGATATTTACCGGGGCGAAATGATCTTGATACAGGCAAAAGCGGTAGTTCTGGCTACCGGCGGGTATATGCCCTTTGATATCAACAATACTTCTTCCGATATGACCGGTGATGGTCAGGCCATCGCCTATCGCGCCGGTGCAGAACTGGTGGATATGGAATTCATTCTGGGTATGCCGACAGCCCTTCAACCTCAGGAGATGCGGGGATCTATTTATCCGTTTGTGTTTGAGTTCAATATGCCTGGCCTGCGGTATCGCCTGTTGGATCGGGATATGCAGCCAATCCCGATTTCTGAGGAGATCATTCGCCGTTTTCGGGGAAAAAAGATCAGTAAGCTGGTCAATTCTTACTTCTTCTCCCAAGCAAAAATCCAGGGACAATTGACGGATCATAACGGCTTGTATCTGGACTATTCCGAAAATACCAGACAGGAAAAATTGGACAGCATTGAAATGTTCTACCAGCGTTTCAGCGCATGGCATCCCTATGGCTACTACAACGGGGAATCTTTGGATGGCGTGGCGGATGCGATCTTGAATGATATTCCCCTTGAGGTGACGCTTGGTTATGAGTATTCCATGGGGGGTGTTCAGGTGGACAAGGATATGTGTACCTGCGTCAAAGGCTTGTTCGCTGCCGGAGAAGTGACCGGTGGCACCTTTGGCGCCTGCCGGGCCGGGGACGGCATTTTGGAGATGCTGGTGCAGGGAAAGCAGGCCGGTGCCAGTGCAAGTGCTTTTTGCGCCAACTACAGATACGCACAGATAGACTGGAATCAAGTGGATGCGTTGCTGGAGCACTACGGACGCTATTTCCGAAACCAGGGGGGTATTTCTCCGCATTTGATCTTCAGCCATATTCAGCAAACATGCACAGAAGGATTCGGACTGCTACGCAATGAAGTTGGACTGAATCAAACACTGGAAAAGCTGACCCAGCTGGAACTGCAGTTGGAAAATCTGTGCCATGTCAGTGACAGCTGTACTGCCTACAATATGGAATGGCTCCGGGCGATGCAATGCGAGAATCTGCTGATTTGCTGTAAAGCCGGAGTGACGGCAGCGTTGGCGCGGAAGGAAAGCCGGGGCTGCCATATGCGCAGCGACTACCCGTTGGTGGATCACGACCGCTTTTTAGTCAAATATGTGTTCCGCAAGGAAAATGAAGCCATGGTTATGTCTGACAGATTGCCCAGGAACATAGGAATCCAACTGCCCCATGGGAGCAGAAAATCGATTATGGACTATCTCATAGACCCGCAACTAAATTACCACAGATAGAGGTGAAACTATGAATATACTGATCGATCGGTTTCATCCACAACAGCGTCGAGCTTATCAGAGTTCCTATCATATCGATGACCGCACTGCCACAGGTATGACGGTGATGGATCTTCTGGTATATATTACCCAGAACATTGACCCGACATTGGGGATCTACAGCCACAGTGTTTGCAACCATGGTATTTGCAAGAGATGTGTCCTTCGGGTCAACGGGGAGGTTGCGCTGGCCTGTACGACGCGGGTGTCTGATTATGAGGAATTGCATTTGTCACCTGCAAATTCCAGTCATGTGATCCGGGATTTGGTGGTACACATGGACAAGGAGGAATGATAAGTGGATTTTTCGGAAAAAGTGGTGGTGATAACCGGTGCCAGCTCTGGTCTGGGCAAGGCTTTGGTTCAGCGGTTTCTGCGGGAAGGTGCCCAAGTTTTTGGAATCGGACGCAGAAGCATAACGGATTTACAGGATCCTTCCTACTACTACCATTGCGCAGATCTGACGGACTTTTCCGCAGCCACCCGGGCCGCAGAAACGTGCGGAAGTGTATTCGGAGGCATGGACGTTCTGATCAATTGCGCCGGCGTGACTGGAATCGGCAATATTTGGAATACCACTGTGGAAGAATTTCATCAGCAATTTGAGATAAATGTCTTTGCACTGTTCCATATGACCAAGGCGGCGTTGCCATATTTGCAGGAACACCCAGGAAGCAATATTATCAATGTGGGGTCGGAATTGGGAAGCAAGGCGAAGGCCAACCGAATTGCTTATTGTCCCTCCAAAGCTGCTGTGGAAATGTTTACAAAATGTCTGGCCATTGAGTGCGGCCCTCAAATCCGGGTCAACGGTGTCATGCCGGGGCTGATGGATACCCCTATGACGAACCAGCGGTTTTCTCAAACACCGGATCCGGAACTTGCCCGTCAGGAAGCCGGAAAGGCCTATATCCTGAAACGGTTATGCCGGGTGGAAGACGTGGTGGAAACGGTGATTTTCCTTGCCGGAAGCCGCAGCAGCTTCATCACCGGTGATATGATTGCAGTGTGTGGTGGCGGACATTTTACCACTTGCCAGTAGATCCAGCGAAATACGTTTTCCAATATGCTGCTTGCAAAAAACCGGGCATATATCAGGGATAAGTGGCTTTGAACTGCACCCCATTTGTTAGACAAGTATGGTATAATACTTGTACTAAGGAATGGGGTGTTTTTCTATGCCTAAAGGAGTACCAAACAAACGATATACTCCGGAGTTCAAGAAGCTTGTCATCGAAACGATGCATCAGGAACATTGGAGCTGCCATGAGGCTGGTCGACACTTTGATGTAGCCAATCAGAGAGTGTGCGATTGGGAACGTATCTACTGCTAGAAAATCAGCGACTGCGTGCCGAACTTGCCTACCTAAAAAATTGCAAGCCTTACTGTATCGGTGCCGTCATTCTGGTACTCACCGGAGTTATCTCCGAAAAGGATGCCCTGAAATCCATTGATTTGAAGGTCGTCCTGCTGTTCGGCGGCTCTCTGGCTCTGGCAGAAGCCCTGGAGACCACCGGTGCCGGTAATCTCATCGCTGACGTGATCGTGGGCGCGCTGGGCAGCAACCCCAATCCCACGGTGCTGCTCATCGTCATCTTTGTAGTGGGCTGCGCACTGACCAACTTCATGTCCAACACCGCCACCACCGCTTTGATGGTGCCCATCGCTACCTCTCTTGCCCAGAATCTGGGGGCTGACCCCCGCTCCATGGTCATCGCTACCGTCATTGCCTGCTCCTGCGCTTATGCAACTCCCATCGGTATGCCTGCCAACACCATGGTGGTGGGTCTGGGCGGCTACAAGTTCCGGGACTATGTGAAGGCCGGACTGCCCCTCATCGCCGTGTCCTTTTTGATTTGCGTGGTGCTGCTGCCCATTCTGTTCCCGTTCTATGGTTAATGAAAATATAGGAGGAATTTCTTATGACTCATCAGGAAAATGTGAAGAAACTTACGGATATGGTGGCCGATTTCGTGGGATTCATCGGAAAGAAGCTGCCGGACGATGTGGTAGCCAAGCTGGAAGAGCTGGCTCAGCAGGAGACGGAAGCCCTGCCCAAGGTACTCTACGAAACCATGACCAAGAATCAGAATCTGGCCGTCCAGCTGGATCGCCCCAGCTGTCAGGATACCGGTGTCATTCAGTTCTGGCTGAAGTGCGGCACCAATTTCCCCTACATCAACGAGCTGGAAGACTTGCTGAAGGAAGCGGTGGTGCAGGCTACCTTCGCTACCCCTCTGCGGCATAATTCTGTGGAAACCTTTGACGAGTACAATACAAAGAAAAACGTAGGCAAGGGTACTCCCACCGTGTTCTGGGACATTGTCCCCAACTCCGACAAGTGCGAAATTTACGCCTACATGGCCGGCGGTGGCTGCACCCTCCCTGGCAAGGCCATGGTGCTGATGCCCGGTGCCGGTTATGAAGGTGTCACCGATTTCGTGCTGGATCAGATGACCTCCTACGGTCTGAATGCCTGCCCCCCGCTGCTGGTCGGCGTTGGTGTGGCCACTTCCGTGGAGACCGCCGCTCTGCTGTCCAAGAAGGCACTGATGCGCCCCATCGGTTCCCACAATGAAAACGAAAACGCTGCCAAGATGGAAAAGCTGCTGGAAGACGGCATCAACGCCATCGGCCTGGGTCCCCAGGGCATGGGCGGCAAGAATTCCGTTCTGGGCGTGAACATTGAAAATACCGCCCGGCATCCTTCCACCATCGGTGTGGCCGTCAATGTGGGCTGCTGGTCTCACCGCCGGGGCCATATCGTGGTGGACAAGGATCTGACCGTCCGCTGTGACACCCATTCTACCTGGAATTATCAGGGCTAAGGAGGAACACAACATAATTGAAATCAGAGATAACAAGAAGGTTCTCGTTACCCCCGTTACCCGGGAAGACCTGGAAAATATCCACATCGGTGATATTATCTGGCTAGATGGCGATCTGATGACCTGCCGGGACGTTGCTCACCGCCGCCTCATCGAATATGGCCGGGAACTGCCCTACGACATCCGTGACAAGGCCATCTTCCACGCAGGCCCTATCGTCCGGAAGATCGAAGGCACCGAGGATGACTACGAAATGGTCTCCATCGGCCCCACCACCTCCATGCGGATGGAAAAATTCGAGTACGAGTTCGTAAAGCATACCGGTGTCCGGGTCATTGTTGGCAAGGGCGGCATGGGTCCTAACACCGAGCGGGCCTGTAAGGAATTCGGTGCCATCCATTGCGTCTTCCCCGCCGGCTGCGCCGTAGTCGCCGCTACCGAGGTGCTGAAAATTCAGGAACACCACTGGGACGAGTTGGGTATGCCCGAAACCCTGTGGTGCAACAAAGTCCACGAATTCGGCCCCCTGATCGTCTCCATCGACCCCGAAGGCCGGAACCTCTTTGAAGAACAGAAGGTCACCTATAATCAGCGGAAAGAAGCCATCAAGCAGAGCATCTACCCCCAAGTCAAATTCATCAAGTAAGAAATTCCCCGGTTGGAACCATTCTTCCAACCGGGGAGTTTTTGCATGTGGCTGTTTAACGAATAGCGGTAATTTAACGAATAGAAAACGGAAAATCCGGGGTTTAACCCATACGCAAAGGAAGGGGAGCTTGACGCTACATCGGCGATAGTTGCAAATGTTTGAAAATCACCTATATTCCTGGACAATATCCGTATTTTGCGCATAAAAAAGCAGATACCCGAACTGACACTTTTGTATCAATTCGGGTATCTGTTATGGAGCAGGGTACGGGAGTCGAACCCGCCTTATCTGGTTGGGAACCAGAAGTTCTACCGATAAACTAACCCTGCATAATATTTACTTAGCCTGACAAATAGCGTGACATTTTCAGGAAAACGACTCTAATAACCCGAAAAGTCATTGGAAACAGCGGATCTTCAATCTGGTAACATACTGGCTTGGGAAGCCGTTGTATTACCGATATACGAACCCTGCATGCTTTGTATTATAGCAGAGATATCAGAAAAATGCAACCACTTTTTGTCGATGCCTTCTATATTATAAATTTCTCCCCAGTCCTGAGACTGGGGAGAAATGCAAGTGCGAAGATTACTTGGCAGCGCCAGCGATCTGAGCAGCGACTTCAGCAGCGAAGTCCTCTTCCTTCTTCTCGATGCCTTCACCCTTGGTATAGTGAATGGCGTCCACGAAGGAGATCTTGCCGCCCAGCTTCTTGGCAGCGTCAGCAATGTAGCCGGCCACGTCGCCCTTGAACAGGTCGGAGCGGACGAACTCCTGCTGCAGCAGGCAGTTTTCCTTGTAGAAAGCGGCGATCTTGCCCTGAGCGATCTTTTCCTTGACCTGAGCAGGCTTGGAAGCCATCTTGGGGTCGTTGTCCATCAGAGCCACCTGAACCTGCAGCTCGTGATCCACATCGGCCTGAGGCACCTGAGCCTTGTCCCAGTACTTGGCCTTCATAGCAGCGATCTGCATAGCCACGTTCTTGCCCACCTCGGAAACGTCGATGTCGCCTTCCACAGCCATGTTGACCAGGACACCGTGGGTGCCGCCGGCGTGGACATAAGCAACGGAAGTGTTCTCAGCGTAACGGGCGAAGCGGCGGATCTGCATGTTCTCGCCGATGGACATGACCTTCTCCTGCATAATCTCGGTGACGGTCAGGTTGGAATTGGGGTAAGTGCAAGCCTTCAGAGCGTCCACGTCAGCGGGGTTCTGCTGAGCCACGATGACAACCAGGTTCTTCACCAGATCCAGGAAAGCATCGGTCTTGGCAGCGAAGTCGGTCTCGGAGTTGACCTCGATGACAACGCCCACGCCATCGATGACAGCAGCGTAAGCAACGCCTTCAGCAGCGATGCGGTCAGCCTTCTTGGCGGCCTTGGCCAGGCCCTTCTCACGGAGCCAGTCGATAGCGGCATCCATATCGCCGTCGGTAGCCTGCAGGGCCTTCTTGCAGTCCATCATGCCGACATTGGTCATTTCGCGGAGCTTCTTAACGTCCTGTGCGGTAAAAGCCATTTTACATATCCTCCTGTAATTCTATTACGTTGTCTGTGTGTTGAAACAGATTCCGAGTTGACAGTTGACTGTGTACAGTTGACAGAACACCCAACTGTCAATTGTCAATTGTCCACTGTCAATTGTTGATTACTCAGCAGCAGCTTCGGTAGCGACAGCCTCGTTGTCCTCGCCCTGACGGCCTTCGATGGCAGCGTTGGCCATAGCGGAAGCGATCAGACGGATGGCGCGGATAGCGTCGTCGTTGCCGGGGATGACGTAATCGATCTCATCGGGGTCACAGTTAGTGTCCACGATAGCCACGACAGGAATGCCCAGCTTCTTGGCCTCAGCGATAGCATTGCGCTCCTTGCGGGGGTCAACGATGAACATGCAGGCGGGGATCTTCTTCATTTCCTTCACGCCGCCCAGGTACTTCTCCAGCTTGGCGATCTCGCCCTGGTGCTTGATAACTTCCTTCTTGGGCAGCATAGCGAAGGTGCCGTCCTCTTCCATCTTCTTCAGCT
>CAZCRO010000044.1:0-19699 GCA_964501115.1 uncultured Oscillospiraceae bacterium | reverse complement strand
TTGCAGCCTGAGAAGTATTTTCTGTCAGGTACACGCCCCGACAGAAAATGATTTTAATTTTATTTGCAGCCCAAAGCTGCAAACTCTGCGAGGCTCTTGACAAGCGGAAGACGACTGCAAGAAAAATTGCGGCCGTCTTTTTTTGCGCAAAAACCGTCTCGATTTTCTTTCCCATTGACCATTTTTCCAAAATATATGGTATACTTGGAATGGTTTAAGTTTTTCGACGAAAGGAGTGTGCGATATGGAACTGCACCCACGGCTGCGGGAACTGACAGAGCTTTTCGGCGCCAGCAGCCAGATGTTGGCCGCCATGGGGGATGAAACCCGACAGCATATGATTCTGGAAATGATCAAAATAGGAAAATGCACCGGCGTGCGGGTGGGAGAAATCACCGAAAAGACCAACCTCTCCCGTCCTGCGGTATCCCACCACCTGCGGATTCTCAAAGAGGCCGGGCTTGTGAAGGTACGCCGGGAGGGGACGAAGAACTACTATTACTTCGACCCGGAAACGGAAGCTCTGGACCGGCTGATCGCCGCTCTGCTTTTGGCGAAGGACATAACCACGTCTCTGCCGGACCGGCGGGGACAGGACTAACAAGGGAGGAACCCATATGGAAATTTTAAAACTGATGCAGCAGCGGCATTCCGTCCGCCAGTATACCGATGCCCCTATTGAGGCAGAAAAGCGCGCCGTGCTGGACACTCTGGCCGGAGAAATGAACCGGGAAGAAGGACTGAACATCCAGATCGTATACGACGAGCCCAACTGCTTTGATTCCTTCATGGCGCACTACGGCAAATTCTCCGGCGTTGGAAATTACATTGCTCTGGTGGGCAAAAAGTCCCCCACCCTGGAGCAGCGTCTGGGCTATTGCGGCGAAAAGCTGGTGCTGAAAGCCCAGGAGCTGGGACTGAACACCTGCTGGGTAGCGCTGACCCATGGCCAGAGCCGTGCCAAAGTGGGCAAGGGAGAAAAGCTGGTATGCCTGATCTCCCTGGGCTATGGCAAGACCCAGGGCGTAAGCCACACCAGCAAGCCTATGGCGCAGCTGTGCCAGGCAGACGGGGAGATGCCGGAATGGTTTGCCAAGGGTATGGAAGCCGCCATGCTGGCTCCCACCGCCATGAACCAGCAGAAATTCACCCTGACCCTGCAGCCTGACGGCACCGTGAAGGGCAGCTGCGGCAAGGGATTCTACACCAAGCTGGATCTGGGCATTGTATGCTGCCATTTCCAGGAGGCCACCGGGAAGGAAGTACAGTATTAATATAGAACGTGGTGCGTCTGCGGCAAGAAGCTTCGGATGCACCACGTTTTATAATTTCAGCATGCGAACCAAAGGGCCGCTTTCAAATGCGATACGGTAGACTAAACACTTTCGGCGGGGGCATCCAAATCCAGCATCCTGCGGAGCTTTTGGGCGATGGCCTCAGCCAGGCGGGCGTGGGAAGAAGCATCCATGTGGATACAGTCTGCAATGGATGGCTCCGCCACCTGGGCGGCATCCAGGAATTCCGCCCCCCACTTCCGGGCAACTTCCCGGAAGCAGGCAGAAAACCGGATGGACTCTTCATACTTTGCCGCAATGCTGGAAGTGGGATTGCGCTGGGCGATTTCCGGATGGAGCCGGATGGGGGACACCACCAGGATTTTGGCATCCGGAGCAAACACGGGGCTGCTGCCGTTATCGAAGCAGGCGGAAGCCTGGCTGCACAGCCGCAGCAGCTGATCCACGCCCTTGCTCGAGGCCAGCGCCCCTACGTATTTCAGGTCGTTGGTACCCAGGCTCAGTACCAGCACATCCAGAGGCTTGTGGGCAAGCAGCGCATAGCCCAGGCCGCTCTTACCATTGCGGCAGGGCAAATAATAGTCATCAAACACAGTGGTTCTGCCGTTGATACCATCTTCCAGCACTACGCAGGTATCGGAAAGCTTTTGGCTCAGGATGCTTGTCCAGCGGACACCCTCCGGGTAGCGGGCGCCGGTTCCCGGGGTATGCCCCCAGGTATTGGAATCGCCATAGCACAGAATTCTCTTCATATCTTGTCTCCTGATTGGTGGAGAAAGCCGTATCGGTCTCCCGGTACGGCTTTCTGTATGGGGTAGGTTATGTATGACGGGGTAATTTACTTGGAAATGCCGGCATCCCAAACTTCAACCAGACGGTCGTAGTTTTCAGCAGCCCAGGCATAGTCCACGTTGGCATCCTTGTGGGTGCTGGCCAGCTCGGCAGCAACTTCATTGGTATGCACGTTTACGTTGGCAGGATACAGGTAGTAGCCGCACTCTTCGTAGTACTTCAGACCTTCGGTCAGGTACCACTCTTCAAACAGCTTGGCATTTTCCGCGTTCTTAGCGTTGGCGATCAGAGCGGAGCCGCCCTGCTCAATGCCGGAACCATCGGTGGGGATGCAAACGCCTACGTTGGTGTAGCCCTGCTCCTGCAGCTGGATAGCAAAGTGGACATAGCACATACCGGCAGCGGCTTCGCCCAGGGAGACGGAGTTGACGGGGCCGGAACCGCCCTTGGCATAGGACTTGATGTTCTTATCCAGATCCAGCATGTACTGCATGCCGGCTTCTTCGCCACGCAGGGCAATCAGGGTGGACATCATCATGTAGCCGGTGGTGGAGGTGCCGGGGTTGGTGATGATTACATTGCCTTCCAGCTCGGGGATCAGAAGATCATCCCAGCAGGTGGGGTAATCCAGACCCTTGGCATCGTACCAATCCTTGTCATAGCAGATGCCCAGGATGCACTGACGGTCGATCACGTAGGTATGATCTTCCGGTACGCAGCCTTCCTTGATGTTTTCCAGTACGGGGGAATCAAAGGGAGCAAGCAGGCCGTCTGCGCTGGCGTTCATGTACATATCCACAGCGCCGCCGATGACCATATCTGCCTGGGGATTGTCCTTCTCTGCACGCAGACGGGTCAGGATCTCGCCACCGCCCAGCATGACATAGTTAACAGTTACATTGGGGTAAGCCTTTTCAAAGTTTTCCTTCCACATAATGGCAACATCTTCGGAGGATGCCATGTAGATATTGACTTCGCCGGTGTAATCTTCGGGATTCTTGGTGGTTTCCGCAGGCTGAGTGGCTTCTGCTTCCGGAGCAGCAGCCTGGGTGGTGGCTGCCGTTGCGGCGGGAGCAGCGGGTTCGGTCTTTGCGCAGCCAGCAAACATGGAGATAACCAGGATGGCTGCCAGGAGCAATGCAGTGACTTTTTTCATTTTTTGTTCCTTCCTTTTTTGATTTTATTTTCTGTGGGAATCCCACATACTTACGCTTCGATCAGATGCAGCGCATCCGGCTTGTAGCTCAGGTAAACTTCCTCGCCCTCGGCAAAGGTGCCGTTCTGGCGGAAATCGTAATCCTCAATGATGAACACGGTGCCCTGCACATCCACAAAGTACTCCTGCATGGAGCCCATGAAGGTTGCGGTCTGCACGGTGCCTCTGAACAGTCCTTCCTTGCCGATGAGCATGGATTCCGGACGGGTCATACAGCATACTTCCCCGCCCACATTGCTGTGGAAGCCTGCGTCCTTCTTCACCTCCACCGTCTGCCCCAGCAGGAACACCCGGACATTCTCCCCATCCTGGGAGAGAATTTTGCCGGTGGCAAAATTGGAGCGGCCGATGAAATCCGCCACGAACCTGGAGGCAGGCCGGAAATAAATCTCCTCCGGCGTACCGATCTGGGCAATGATGCCCTTGTTCATAACGATGATCCGGTCAGACAGAGCCATGGCCTCCGTCTGGTCATGGGTGACATAGATGCTGGTCAGCCCCAGGCGGCGCTGGATTTTCTTGATCTCATTGCGCATGCTGGTACGCAGCTTGGCATCCAGGTTGGACAGGGGCTCATCGAAGAGCATCACTCCCGGCTCGGATACCAGCGCTCTTGCCAGCGCCACCCGCTGCTGCTGGCCGCCGGAGAGCTGATTGGGGAAGCGCTCCTCCATGCCGGTCAGGCCTACCAGCTCCATGATGTTGTGCACCTTTTCGGAGATTTCCTTCTCCGGCATCTTCTTCAGACGAAGGCCGAAGGAAATGTTGTTGTACACATTATAATGAGGGAACAGGGCGTAGCTCTGGAAAACCATGGCGGTATCCCGCTTGTCCGGAGTCAGGGCGTTTACCCGCTCGCCGCCGATGTATACATCACCGGAGGTGGGGGTTTCAAAGCCCGCAATCATACGCAGTGTGGTGGTCTTGCCGCAGCCGGAGGGGCCAAGCAGGGTCACAAATTCGCCGGGCTTGATTTCCAGAGACACATCGTTTACCGCACGGAAGGTCTCCCTGGAAGGGGAAACATATTCTCTGACAATATGCTTCAGGGTAACTTCTTTGTTTTGTTTATTCATAGCTTCCTCCGGAATTACATGAGTTTAATATCTTTTTTGTTTACACCGATCAGTTCCAGTACCTTGTACATGACCATGATCGCAATATATACCACAACGATCAGCATGGTAGACATGGCGGAGGCAACACCATATTTCCCTCTGTCCACCTGATCCAGAATGGTGATGGTGAGCAGCTTGTGCCGGGCAGAGATAAGGAACACCAGGGCGCTCATCGCCGTCATGGTACGCACAAAGGTATACACCAGGCCACCGAAGAAGGAGGACTTGATCAGAGGCAGGGTCACCTTGGTAAAGACTTGCAGGCTGTTCGCACCCAAGTCCGATGCCGCTTCTTCAATGCTGGGGTCGATCTGCTGCAGAGCCGTTACGCCGGACTGCAGGCCGACCGGCAGGTACCGGGAGGTACAGGAGGCCACCAGCAGCAGAAAGGTGCCTGTGAGGTAGAAGGGGGCATTGTTAAACAGCAGCACGTAGGCATAGCCCAGGATGGTTCCGGGGACGATCATGCCGAACATACCCACCGCTTCCATGGGGCCGCTGAGGACATTCTTTCTGCGGACGATGAGGAAGGACATGACCATGGCCATAACGCCTGTAATGGGTGTGGTGATCACAGCCAGCTTGACGGTATCCATCAGCGCCTGCTTTCCGATCTTCCAGGCCTGCACATAATTGTCCAATGTCAGGCTGTAGTTAATACCCCAGAGCTTTACAAAGGAGACCACGGGGATCATCAGATAAATCACAGCGATGATAATGGCGAAGATGCTGCAAATAATGGTCAGAGGAATGGTGATGTGCTTTTCACTGATCATCTCCCGTTCCCGGGTGGCCTTGCCGGTAATGGTGACGAAGGTGCGCTTCTCCACCACCAGCTTGGAGGCCAGGTAGACGATCATGGTCAGCACCAGCAGGAGCATGGCCAGAGCGGTGCAGCGCTGCAGCTCATAGCCGCCCACGGCCTGGTAATAAATCTGGGTTGCCAGGGTGTTATAGCCGCCGGCAATGGTCATGGGGTTACCGAAGTCCGCGGCACACTTGATAAACATCAGCAGGAAGGAGCTGACAATACCGGGCAGAGACAGAGGAATGGTCACCTTCCAGAAGGTCTTCCACCGGGAAGCGCCCATATCCCGGGCAGCTTCTTCAATAGAAGGATCGATGGTGCTGAGCACGCCGTTGAGCTGCAGGTAAGCCATGGGGAAGAAGGAGAATACCTGTGCAAACAGCAGGCCGCCGAAACCATAGATATTGTTGCTCGGCAGACCCAGCAGGGTGTGGGTGACCAGACCCTTGTTGCCGAAGAGCAGGATCAGCGACAGCGCCACGGAGAAAGGCGGGGAGATGATGGGCAGAATCGCCATCACATTAAAGAACTTCTTGGCCCGCATTTTAATGTAGCAGGCACAGTAGGCGAAGATGAACCCGACAATGGTGGAGATGGCCGCAGCACTGAAGCTGGATACCAGGGTATTCACCATTGCGTCCCGGTTCTGCTTGAACTGAAAGGCACGGATATAGCCGCCAAAGGAATAGGTTCCCTCTGCATCCGTAAAGCTCTGGATCAGGATCTTGACCAGTGGCAGGACATTAAACAGTACCAGAGACAAAATGATAAGCAATGTCACACTGGTGGAGATGGGATCCACCGCCTTCCGGCGGTTCAATATTTGTTTCTTCATAGCTTGCAGAAGAAGCCTCCTTTTTTCTCTTTCTGGTTTTTGCTTTGCTCTTGCGAGGTAACTACATTTTTGCACAAGTACGTTCTTTTTGCAATCGGCCGTTTTGTTGAATTGTGCCAAAACCCTGTGCACTCTATTCGTTTGTACCAAAACGAGCGTCTTGTTTTTGTGGATTTTGCCCAGAAGAACGGATTGACATTTTTCTGCACATGTGCACTTTCGGAAAACAGGGGCGAAACCGCCGACGATTGCTTGCAAAAAAACGGGATTTTGGCTATACTGGACTAAACCAAAAAGAAGGTACGGTGAATTGCCATGCAGAAAAAACTCCGGAACAAAACCATGCTGCGGCTGCTCCTGTCGCTGGTTGCCATGTTCATCCTGCCTATGGTGGTTCTGTATTATTTGTATACCAGCCAGATCGTTACCACCGTTGCAGAGGAAGCCAGAAAGATCATTGCCAACGACCTGCAAGCCGCCATCCGGCTGATCGACTCCAACATTGAAACCCTGGACGATACCATCACCATGTTCCAGCGTGCCAGCGGTTACCAGTCCTACCTCACCTACGGCTTTTCCTACGACGAAAGCGGCAACTCCGCCACCCCTGCCCTGCTCAGTGACATTCCCTATATCTATTTTCTGAATGATGCGGGCGACGATTTCTTCCTGCTCATTCCGGAAGTGGATACCGTTTTCTCCGCCTCCGGTATGAGCCGTTCGGAACACTATTTCCGCAAGTACTATTACGACCCGGAGGGCAAGGGGGACGCCATCTCCCAGATCCGCTCCGCCACCACCATGACCGTCCGCAGTGACGAAAACCTCACCACCCACAAAGGTACCGGGCGTACCCTTTCCTTCATCTACCCCCTGACCAAAAATACCAGAGGCTTTGGCGGCACAGCAGTATTCTGCGTGCAGGCACAGCGGTTCTCCGAATTTTTCAAGCCCCGTTCCCAGGATTTCAACACCAGCACCCTGGTATTTGACGAGGAAGGGTCGTTTCTCTTCTCCCAGAATGCGGACGAAGAGATGATTCAGGAGCTGGGCGCCGCTTTTGATACACTTCAGGATACCTACACTTCGGAAAACTCCCGGCAGGAATACATCGTCATCCGGGACAGCTCCGATTTCAACAGCTGGCAGTACATCACCCTGGTACCCGACAACAACGACCTGTACAGAAACACCTTCCAAATCAACCACTTCTTCCACATCTATATGCTTTTGACCATCGTGCTGGGGCTGATCCTCCTTACCGGCTTTCTGTGGCTGAACTACAAACCCATTTTCACCCTGCGGGAAAAGGCAAAAAATATGCTCCCTGTGGATGTGCCCAACACCCACTCGGGAGACGATTTGGATACCATATACAGAACCTTGGATGTGCTGAAAGACCGGAACACCTCCCTGCGCAACAGTGTATCCCAGAGTATCCGGGAGATTCAGGCCGCCCGGCTGCACCGGCTGCTGACCAACTATTACGACAGCATCGAGCAGTTCAACGTGGACTGCGAGCAGATTGGCCTGAGCTTCCATGAGGATCGGTTTTACGTCAGCGTGGTGCAGCTGGCCACCCGGCTGGAATACAACGAAGAGCTGCAGACCATGATCCTGCAGGAATTCCCGCCGGAAATTGAAACCAAGTGCCTGTATCTCCCCAACCAGAGCCGCTTTGTTATGATTCACGCCCCCCAGGAGGCAGGCATTGATACCGAACCTTTCTACAGCGTGCTGGGTCTGCTCCACGACCGGCTGAACTGCCTGGCCACCATCGGCATCGGCCGGCTGCACCCGGGCACCTCTACCATCAGCAAATCCTACATGCAGGCCTCTGCCGCCCTGGACTATCGGGTGGTGAAGGGCTCGGATACCGTCATTACCTACGACGAGGTGATGATCCATGATGCGGACTCCTATCAGTATCCCATCCAGGATCTGCGCCGCCTGTCCAACGCCCTCACCGCCGGGAACATCACCGAGCGGAATAAAATCTGGGAAACCCTCCTGGGACGTATCAAGGCACCCCAGACCAGCCTGATGAATGCCCGGTGCATCGGCTTTGATATGATCAAGGCACTGATGTCCATTCAGGAACTGCACCAGGAAGTGGCCTACTGGCTGCCGGAAGCACTGACCCAGCTGTGCCAGGAGAAGGACAAGCAGAACATCGTTGCCATCATCGAAAAAACCTGGTCGATGCTCCTTTCCACAGACCAGACCCACAGCAAAAAGCAGACCAATCCCCTGATTGATGAAATTCTTTCCTATATTCAGCAAAACTATTGCCGGGGAGATTTCTCCATTCAGGAGATTGCGGAACATTTTGAGATTCTTCCCTCCAATATCAGCAACTATTTCAAGGAGCAGACCGGCTACGGCTTGCTGGAATACCTGATCGACCTGCGGATCAGGCAGGCCAAGGAATTGCTCCACTCCACGGATATGACCGTAAACGACATCAGCATGAGCGTTGGCTACTACAACGCCTCCAGCTTTATCCGCCGCTTCAAACAACACGAAGGCGTAACCCCCAACGAATACCGGTTCAAGTGCTGAGGTGTATCCAAGCGTACTCCCATATACTTTTGCGGGCGGCATCAAATTTACAAAAAAAGCGGAGCGTATCCACAGCGACACGCTCCGCTTTTTGTAGAACACCCGAACAGGCGCCCATTTCTGTCTTTACACACCCATGAAAATGCTGTTGGGCGTAGCCAGTCGGTTCCAGTGGTACACGGCAAAATCCTCCGGCAATGTGGCCTCCTCCAGCTCCTCTATCCGGTCAATGGTTCCATCCAGGTAGAGGCTCAACCGCTCCCGGCAGCTTTTCAACCGCTGGATGCTGCCGCCCAGACGAATATCCTGTACATCGAAACCGTGGGGCTTGTTCTCCCGGAACCAGCGCTCCCGGAGGGATTTGTGGAAAGCCTCCATGGCCTCTATGGCCTGGGGATAGCGCCGGGTGGTCAGCTCCTGCAGCGCCTCCCTGTCCCCCGCCTGGTAAGCACGGCGGGTACGCAGCCCCAACGCCGCTTTTACAGACAGCAGCCGGCACAGCGCCGCATAGCTGGCAAAAAGCCAGCCATAGTCTCCCGTCTCCCCGATGGCTTCCAGTTGGCAGGCAAGATCTGCATAGTATTCTTCATCCTCTTCCCGGCAGCGGTGATCCACCAGCCCGGAAAATACATCGTTATACACCAGCGCTTTGCTGGTATCGTTCTCTCCCCAGCCGGGCAGCTGCAATTTATCCAGCAGCATCCAGTCCCGGTAGGATACGCCCATGATCTGGTAAAACCGGTCTTCCAGCGCCGCCATATCCACCTCCCCGTGATAGGCCTGGGCGGCATACAGCAGCGCCGGGGCAACGGCAAAGCGGGAGCACTCGTTTCCGTCGTCTCCCCAAACGGTGAAGAACACCTGGCGCACACCGCAGTCCCGGCAGGCACGCATAGCCTGCCCAGTAGCAGCGATGCTGAACCCATTGTCCGGGGAGAACCCCTTCCAGGTCCAGGCACCTCCGGCGAAGATCACTTCCTTGCCAAACAGCTGGTTGGTGCGGATCATATCCACATAGCGGGAATACTCTGTGGAATAGTAATCCCAATATACCAGCTCCACCTGTTCCGGCAGCCGGGCCCGCTGGGTGATGGCCGCCGTATCCCGGGCAGAAGTGTAGTAATCGCCGGTGTTTTGCGCCAGCTTGCAGAACATATCGCTCCAAATCATCGGCCGGAAGCCATAGGAAGCGGCAATTTCACAAACCCGGCACAGGTGGGCATGGATGATGGAAAACCGATCCTGCACCCCATGCTTTTGCAGGTAGTTTCCCAATCCCACGAGATACGCCTCGTCCATACCGATGTGTACCCGGCGGCTGCGGAAACACTGAGCCAGAGTGGCGAACATGTCCTCTATCAGCCGGTAAGTCTCCGGCTCCCCAGCCAGCAGAATATCCGCTGTGTCCCGGATGCCACCGTATACCCGCTCCCACTTGAACAGATTGTTCAGATGTGCCAGAGTCTGAATGCAGGGGATCAGCGTAAGCCCCTTCCGGAAGCAATAGTCATCCAGCTCTTTCAGCTCCTCCTTGCTGTAGCGCCCCCGGAGATGGCCAAAATAGGGCTGACCATCCACCTGGTAGGTATCCTCCGTGTAGAGCATCAGGGTATTGTACCCCATCTGCGCCAGCATATCGGCATATGCCTTTACACTCTCCACTTTCATAACCCCGTTACGGGAGCAATCCAGCATTACGCCCAGCATTTCCTCCATCGAATGTTCCTCCTGAAAAATAAGGTAAGACCATTCTACCACAGGAGAAAACAGACTGTCAATGCTGCCCAAACAGATGAATTGGCTTTTGCCCTTCATGCTCCCCCAGAGGGCAAAAATCCCCGGACGCTCAGCATCCGGGGGCAACTTGTCGAAAAAGCCCTGCTGGCTTTTTCGGCAGAAAATGATTTTGATTTTATTTGCCGTCTTGGCTCCCCCTCCGGGGGAGCCAAGACGGAGCCGACCGAGAGGGTATTATCGACACTCCGGATCAGCTTACCTGATTTTCGTAGGTGTAAACTTCGCTGGAATCCACCATTTCGAAGTAGGCTTTCAGAATCGGTTCTGCTACGGGAGCCAGGGAGGAACCGTGGGCCGCCTTTTCGCCGAAGACGGCGATGGCGATTTCCGGGTCATCCATGGGAGCGAAGCAGACGAATACGCCGTGGTCAGAGCCGCCGGAGGAGTGCTCGGCAGTACCGGTTTTGGCGCATACCGTTACTTCCGAAGGCCACTGGGCAGCATCCGCGTCTTCGATACCGCCGAAGTACTTTCTGGCAGTACCACCCATCTGGGTAACGACCCGGCGCATACCTTCCTTGTAAGTTGCCACGGTGGCATCGGACAGCTCCATCTTGCTTACAATTTCCGGGCTGTTGGAATACACCAGCGTCCGGTAGTCGGAGGAGGTGACCCGGTTGAGGAAGGTTGCCTTGTAGCGGGTACCCCGGTTGGCCAGGGTGGAGGCATAAACACACAGCTGTAGCGGAGTGAACCGGTTCTCGGACTGGCCGATGGCGCAAAGCACGCGGTCGCCGCCGTTCCAGGTGGCATCCACGCCGGTGTAGGAAGCGGCCTTACTTTCCGCATTGGCACGCCAGCCCACTTTCTCCACCAGCTCGATGCCGGTGGGCTCGCCCAGGCCGAAGTTCTTCGCCGTTTCGTCCATCATATCGATGGTCATGCGGTAGCCCAGCTCATAGAAGAAAACGTTACAGGAAACCTTCAGTGCGTCTTCCGCAATCAGGTCGCCATGGGTCCACTGGCCGTTGGAGCCGGAGTAGATCAGGCAGGTGGGGTTGAACCCGGCGAAACCATCGTCGTCATGGCCGAAGACACCGGTATCCCGGATCAGTTCTCCGGACTGGTAAATCGCCTGGCCGGCCTTTTCGCCACGGATATACTTGTTCTCCATAGCCGCCACCAGAGTACACATCTTGTAGGTGGAACCGGGGGCGTAGGTTGCGCCGAAAGCACGGTTGAACATGGGGTTGCGGTCGTCGGCAGTGATGCTCTCCCAGTCCTCGGTCATGGTGGCCAGGTTATAGGTGGGATAGCTGGCGCAGGCCAGGATTTCTCCCGTCTTCACCTTCATAACGATGACCGCCGCACCCTGGGCATCCAGACCCACGTGCTCACCATCTTCGGTATTGATTTCCGGGTTGGTGATGTTCTCCATGACCTCTTCCAGAGCGTCCTCCGCCGTCTTTTGCAGGTCGATGTCGATGGTGCTTTCCACGTTGTTTCCGGCTATCGGCTCCTTGCCCTCCACATAGGTCTGGGAGACGATGGTGCCTTCCTTGGTAACCTTATCCAGACGGGAGCCATCGATGCCGTGGAGGTATTCTTCAAATGCCTCTTCAAATCCGGCCTGGCCGATCTGGGCATCCATGGCGTAGCCCTCGCTCTTATACTTCTGCCAGTCCGCCTCGTCCATGCTGCCCATGTATCCCAGGATATGGGCGGCATATTTTGTGTGGTACTCCCGAACGGTGGAGGATTCTACCATCAGTCCGGGGGTGTTCAGCTCCAGCAGAGCGGACAGGTTTTCACTGGATACGTCGGAGATGAAGACATAGCTGGGCAGGTTGGTAACGCCACGCAGGTCAAATTCATACCGCAGGCCGATGACCGCCCGGGCCTCTTCATCCGTCCAGGTATCCGGCAGATCGTAGAGCTTGCGCATTTTTTCAATAAGCAGGGGCGCGGTAATATCCGGGTCCCAGCCGCAGTCGATCATATAGCTCTGGAAATAGCCCTGCCAGGAAGTTGTATAATTATCCAGCGTGTATTCAAAGGGGCGGGTGGAGGTGACAGGCAGGTGATCCTGGTGCTCTACGCCCAGCTCTTCGCACTTTTTCAGCAGGGTATACAGGTACTGGTTTCGGTTGTCCGCAGACTTGATAACGAAGTGGTTAAACACCAGATCGTAACTGGCACGGTTGCCGACCAGCACCTTGCCGTTTCTGTCCAGAATGTCGCCACGGGCGGCACGGACAGTGGTAACGGTGGTGTAATAGGTGGTATTGTCCGTATTACCCTTGGTCTGGATTATCTGCAAGTCAAACAGTTTCATTGCGTACAGCATCATCAAAAAGCCGAACAAGGCCAGCAGGATGCCGGAACGCAGCTTGGTCATTCTTTCCATACGTAACCTCCCATTTTTCCGATACGGTAGATAAGCTGGAACAGGGGGATCATCCAGGCAATGGAATAGGCCGCTGTCAGCAAGAAATAATTCACCCGATCCCACCGGGTCAGCCCTCCGAACAGGGCAATCAGGAACAGCCCCAGCTCATACACCAGCATGGCAATTGCGCTGCACAGGAACACGGAGCCGCCACTGAAATGCCAGTATTTCTGCCGGAACAGGCCACACAGCAGCCCGGGGATGGTAATCAGCGCCACGCAGTAGGGTGTGGGGGCAGAGCCGGAATAGAAATAGACCACGCTGGCGATCAGGGCAAAGATGCTGCCCGTCTCGCTGCCCTCCATCACGCACACCAGCAAAATGGCGGCCACCGCCAGGTCTGTAGTTGCCCCGAAGAGCTTGATCCGGCTCATGATGCAGTCCTGCAGCACCAGGCACAGCACACACACCAGGCTCAGCAGCGTCCAGCGCAGAAGGCGTATACGCTGCTGCTGGGTGATATGCAGGGATTTTACAAGGGGATTTTCCTGGGCATCCGGCCGGAATTCCGATTTTTCCGCACGGTAGCGGGTCACGGCATCCATCAGCTGCTGCCACAGACTGGTTTTGCGCCTGCGCCGTCTGGCATTGGCCGGCTTTCTGCCGGAGGCGGTGCGGCGGGGTGCCCGGGAAGCGGAGCCCCTGGCAGAGGGGGATGAGGATCGTCCCGCAGCCTGAGCGGGACGCTTACGCTGCTGTGCCATATTATTCCGTAGCCTCCGTGGCTGCCGCGGCATCCGTGGCAGCCTGGGCGGCGGCCTCCGCATCCGTGGTATAATTGGTGATGATGAACAGCTGCTCCAGCGCGTCGATGTCCGCGGCAGCCTTCAAAAGGGCGTACTTGGCAACGCCGGTCTCTTCAAAGCCGGCATCCACAATGCTGCCGACGATCAGCCCCCGGGGGTACACGGTAGAACCGGAGGTAACCACCTGCTGATTGTTCCGGATGATGGCGGCAGAGGGCAGATAGTCCATTTTCAGCAGCTTCTCGTTGCCGTCGATGTAACCGCCGGAGACCATGCCGTTGTAGCCGGAGGCAGAGATGGTGGAGCTGATTTCCAGCGTGGAGTCCAGCACGGTCTTCACCTGGGCATAGTTGTTGCCCACCTGGGTGACCAGACCCACCACTTCGCCGTTGGCCGTAACGGCACACATATTCAGGGCGATGCCGGAATTGGTGCCACGGTTGATGGTAAGCACATTGGTATAGTCCGTAGAGTCCCAGCCGATGATGTAAGCATCCATCAGCTCATAGCTCTCATGGGTATTTTCCAGCTTTGCCGCCTTGCGCAGACGCTCGTTTTCACGGCTGGTGGCCTCTGCCTGACGGGCAACGTCTTCCATCTGGGCAATCTGGGCTTTCAGCACTTCATTCTCCGCTTCCAGCGCTTCGTAACGGAACATGTAGCTATAGTACCGCTCCACCGTATTGGTCAGGGTGGTGGCAGCGGAACGGAAAGGCGTCAGCAGACCCTGGATGACCAGATCCGGTACGCTCTGGTTGGTCAGGCTGGCAGAGACGGACAGCGCCGCCGTGACCAGCACGGCCACCACCAGGATGATCTTCAATTTTGTACTAAATAACTGCTTCAACGTATCAGTCCTCCATCCAATGGATGTGTTTTTTCAGAATTTGAGACAGCCGGCAAACGGGAAGTCCCATCACATTATAATAATCCCCTTCCATGCCGGTACAGAACAACGCCGCACCGCCCTGGATGCCGTAAGCACCGGCCTTGTCCATAGGCTCGCCGGATTCCACATAGCTTAGGATCTCCTTCCGGCTCAGGGGGCGGAAGTGAAGGGAGGTGACCTCCGTAAAGGTTTCCGCTTCGCCGCCATGGAGCACAGTCACGCCGGTCATCACCTGATGGCTGCGGCCGGACAGCAGGCTGAGCATCTCCACCGCCTGCTCCGGACTGTGGGGCTTTCCCAGCACCCGGCCATCGCAGACCACGATGGTATCCGCCGCCACGACCACATCCTCCGCTTCCGCGGCAACGGCCAGCGCCTTCTCCCGGCTGAGCCGGGCCACCTCGTCATAAGCCCGGGCAGCCGGATCCATTGTCTCATCTATGTCCGCCACACGGATCTGAAAGGGCACATGAAACAGCCCCAAAAGTTCCCGCCGTCTGGGAGAGGCGGAGGCTAAAATCAATTGCATATACGCGTCTCCTCCGGTTTACTCCACACCTCTGAGATACAGTCCTCTGGTGCACGCACCGGGGTCAAAGGTCGTGGGGGTCAGGTATTCTTCCATCACCCGATCCACTTCCCGGGCGTTTTCCGTGGTGAAATTCAGCCGCAGAGCCCACAGCCCCAGCTTCGCCAGATCGTTCTGCCGATCCAGCCAGTAGAGCTTCTTGCCATTGAGCAGCACGCTGCGGCAGGTATCTCCATCCTTCACCACCGGGAAGTCGGCACCGGTCTTATCCGTCAGCTTTACCTGGGCACCGCCCTGGCAGCCGCATTCACCGGTCTTGTTCTTAATCAGGCAGTGCTCCGTAATCATCAGCGGCAGACGGCCATAGGCAATCAGCTCCGTGGGCACCGCCTTGCTCAAATCCCGCACCTGGGGCAGCGTCAGCTCAAAGCTTGCCGTGGCAGAAGCCAGCTTCAGCTCCCGCATCACGTTGGCGGAGGCGGAATTGTACAGGTTCAGGCCGAAATCTCCCCGCAGGCGGAAGCCCTCCTCCTTCGCCGGGAGCATCAGGCCGATATTGCCCACCAGGGCATCCTGGATTCCCAGACTGCGCACCTGCGCCAGCTTGTTGCGCAGCTTGGGCAGCTCATCATCGTGGACGATTCTGGGCAGCACCGCAGCCACCCGTCCCCGTGCAGCCAGCTGGCTGCACAGCTTGGCATCCTGCGCCAAAATATGCAGTGGCACATAGAGCATGGAGGTTTCCGCTTTCAGCAGCTTCGGGGTCAGCTGATCCCGGGTACTCACCTGCACGGTCAGACCGGGAAGCCCCTTCTCCCCCTTATAATAAGGGATCTCCTTGGCCTTGCGCACCGGATGCTCCTCCCGCCGGGCACGCAGCGCCGTCATCTGGTTGAGCACATCCCGGCGCATGGCGTTGATGGCAGAGGCGGGAAGCATCAGCCCCGGATCCACATGGCAGCGGATCTCCACAGGGCGGTAAGGGGTGCCGCCGGTTTTGGCAATGCGCTCTGCCAGCGCCTGCTGGGTAAGGGCCATGTTTCTGGCCAGCTCCGGCTTCGGCCCCTGGGCGACAGCCATATGTCCATCGGCATCTGCCGCGGTTAGGCTGCTGCCGTCCACGCTGACCACAGCCCGGAAGCGCAGATCCACCAGCGGCGTCTCTCCGGACTCGTAGCTCTGGCGGGCTGCCTGCAAAAACTGCTGGTTTTCCGGCTCATCCTGGCGGATGCCGAACATCCGGGTGGTCACCTTGCCCAGGTAATAGCCGTTGGTAAAGCCCTGCCGGTTGAAAGCATCGTACAGGGTTTGCAGCATCTCCTGGGTGACTTCCGCCCCATCAATCACCTGGCGGTACACCTGGGTCACTGCCGCCACATATTCCGGCCGCTTCATCCGCCCCTCCAGCTTCAGGGACGCCACGCCCATCTCTTCAATGGCACGGACATGGTGTACCAGGCAATTATCCTTCAGGCTCAGGGGGTACTTATTTTCCCACCGGGAGTAGCCGTAGCTCTGGCGGCAGGGCTGGGCGCACCGCCCCCGGTTTCCGGAGCGGCAGCCGATCATGGCAGAGAGATAGCACTGGCCGCTGTAGCACATGCACAGGGCACCGTGACCGAAAATCTCAATCTCAATGGGGGAGTTTTCGCAGATATAGCGGATCTCCTCCCGGTTCAGCTCCCGGCTGAGCACCACCCGCTCCATGCCCATGGCAGCACACATCTGCACACCGGCCAGGGAATGGACGGTCATCTGGGTAGAGCCATGGATGGCTACATGGGGGGCAATCTGGCGGCACAGCTGCACCACGCCCCAATCCTGGACAATAAAGGCGTCCACCCCCGCCTGGGCAGCAGCACGGATCAGCTCCCGCAGCTTGGGGATCTCCCGGTCGCTTACCAGGGTATTCAGGGTCAGGTGTACCTTCACCCCCCGGATATGGCAGTATTTCAAGGCTTCGTTCAGGGTATCCAGCGTAAAATTCTTTGCGCTTTGCCGGGCATTGAATTCGCCCACGCCCAAATAGACGGCGTTCGCACCATTCTGCACCGCCGCCCGCAGCGCGTCCATAGACCCGGCGGGTGCCAATAATTCTAACATAGTCTTCTTCTCCATATGGTATACTTGATGACATTCTACCACAGTTTGTGGAAAAATTCTACCCTTATTGGGAGAATTCATGAAATATTAAAGTGGACTTTCTTTTTTGAAAAGAAAGTGGTATGATAGAAAAACAAAATACGCAAAAGGAGAATACCATGCTGCTGAATATGGATGCCGTATCCAAAACCTACGGCGACCGGACTCTTTTGGAACAGGTTTCCTTTTATATGAAGCAAGGGGACCGCATTGGCGTTGTAGGCGTGAACGGATGCGGAAAATCCACCTTTTTGAAGCTGGCCGCCGGGCGGGAGATCCCGGACGAGGGAAAAGTCAGCTACGATCCCAATGTCCGCCTGGGCTACCTGCCCCAGGAGCCGGAATATGACCCGGAGTATACGGTGATGCAGCAGGTGGAAGCAGGGCTGGACCCCACCGCCCGGGAAATCGCCCACTACGAGGCTGTGGAAATCCTGACCCGGCTGGGCATTGCCGATACCTCCCAGAAAATGGGCAATCTCTCCGGCGGACAGCGCAAGCGGGTGGCTCTGGCCGCCTGCCTGGTGCATCCGGCAGATCTTCTGCTGCTGGACGAGCCAACCAACCACCTGGACGCGGACATGATCGCCTGGCTGGAAGGCTACCTGCAAAAATTCACCGGCGGCATCCTGCTGGTCACCCACGACCGGTACTTCCTGGAGCGGGTAGCCACCTGCACCATCGAGGTAAGCTTCGGCCGGATTTACCAGTACGAAGGGGGCTATTCCTCCTACCTGGACGGCCGGGCACGGCGGGAGGAGATGGACGCTGCCTCCGAGCGCAAGCGCCAGGCCACACTGCGCCGGGAGCTGCAATGGGTGCTGCAAGGCCCCTGCGCCCGGGGCACCAAAAGCCGGGAACGGCTGGAGCGCTACGAAAAGCTGAAGGCTGCCCAGCCTCCCCAGGCAGAGCAGAGCCTGGAATCCCTGAGCGCCGTGGCCTCCCGCCTGGGACGGAAAACCGTTGAACTCAAGGGTGTCAGCAAGGCTTTTGACGGGAAGTACGTACTGAAAGACTTTGACTTCATGCTCCAGCGGGACGACCGGGTGGGCATTGTGGGCAGCAACGGGGCAGGCAAATCCACCCTGCTGAATCTGATTGCCGGGGTCTTCCCCCCGGACAGCGGCACCGTCACCCTGGGGGACACAGTTAAGCTGGGCTATTTCAGCCAGCACGCCAGGGAGCTGAACCCCAACCTGACCGCCCTGCAATATGTAAAAGAGCAGGGTGAACGGATCGAGACCCCGGAGGGCGTACTCACCGCCTCCAAGCTGATGGAGAAATTCCTGTTCTCCGGCCCGATGCAGCACCGGCTCATCGGAAAACTCTCCGGCGGCGAAAAGCGGCGGCTGTTCCTGCTGGGCATTCTGGCCTCTGCCCCCAACGTTCTGCTGCTGGACGAGCCAACCAACGACCTGGACATTGCCACCATGACGGTGCTGGAAGAATACCTGCTCACCTTCCCCGGGGCCATCATCGCCGTATCCCACGACCGGTATTTCCTGGACAAGCTGTGCAAGCGCCTGTTTGCCGTGGAACCGGATGGGCAGGTGCGGCTGTATCCCGGCGGCTACACCGACTATCTGGAAGCCAGACAACCCCAGAAGGAGAAAAAGCAGCCCACTGCCCCTGCCGCTCCGAGAACCCGGCAGAAAAAGCTGAAATTCTCCTTCAAAGAACAGCGGGAATTCGAGACCATAGACGATGACATTGCCGCCCTGGAAGTGGCCATCGAGGAAAACAAAACCCAGCAGCTTTCCTGCGGCGCGGACTTCACCCGGCTGATGGAACTGACCGAAGAAGCGCAAAAGCTGGAGCAGGCGCTGGAGGAAAAAACCGAGCGCTGGCTCTATCTGACCGACCTGGCCGAACAAATCCGGAAAGAAGAAGGTTGACCCGGAAAGGCTCCTCTGTGTAACAGCTGACTGCAAGATTATCCCAAACAAACATACACAACATTTTACAGAAAGGCTTCTGAACCCATGAAATTACTGGTGATAAATCCCGGCTCCACCTCCACCAAGGTGAGCTACTTTGAAGACGAGCGCAATGTCTGCACGGAAAGCATCTTTCACGATGCCCCGGAACTGATGCGCTATCCCACCTGCAATGACCAGCTTCCTATGCGCCGCCAGGTGCTGCTGGACTTTATGGCCGCCCACCAAATCGACCCCCGGGAGATCGATGTATTCATCGGCCGGGGCGGCTGCGCCTATTCCCAGGGCGGCGGCGTTATGATCATCGACCATCAGCTGGTGGAGGACACCGCCCAGGACAAGGGCGGCAGCGACCATCCGGCCAAGCTGGGAGTCATGCTTGCCTATGACCTGGCCACCACCTACGGAGCCAAAATGTACACCGTAAATCCCACCAATGTGGACGAGCTGTGCGACTACGCCCGGCTGACGGGCATCGCCGGACTGCACCGCCGTGCCCAGACCCATGTGCTGAACCAGAAGGGCATTGCCGCCATCCATGCCGAAAAGCTGGGAAAAAGCTATAAATCCCTGAATCTGATTGTATGCCATGTGGATGCCCCTGTTATAATAGGACTAAAGCCAAACCCGACAAAAACGGGTGC
>CAZCRO010000043.1:0-19719 GCA_964501115.1 uncultured Oscillospiraceae bacterium | reverse complement strand
CGAAGTGGGTGATGCACTGCAGGGTCCAGGTGTCCGCACCGGAGTAGTACAGGGGGGTCACGCCGCTGGCCTTCAGCTTTTCGCAGCAGTCCAGGAACTCTTCCCAGGTGGTGGGAGCGGCGGTGATGCCGGCGTTGGCGAAGACTTCCTTGTTGTAGAACATACCAACCAGAGAGGTGGAGTCCATGGGGACGGCGTACAGGGTGCCGTTGTAGATGTACTTGCCTTCTTCCAGCTGGGTTTGGTCGTATTCAGACATATCCACGTTTTCCAGGGGAACGATCTGATCCAGAACACCGGCGTTCTGATCCAGCCACTTGGGGCCGTAGGTTTGCAGCAGGTCGGGCAGGTCACCGGTTGCGAACTTGGCACGAACCAGCTCTTCGCCTTCGCCGCCACCGGCGATGATGTCGATGTTCAGGCGGAAGCCCAGCTCTTCGGCATGCTCGTCAATGTAAGCTTCCAGAGCTTCCCAGCCGGTCTTGTACCAGTCGGTAAAGGTCAGCATGGTAACGGTGGGGATGTCTTTCTTCTCGGCTTCGGTTTCCGGAGCCTTGGTTGCGGTGTTTTGCTCGGTAGTGGTTGCGGGGGTGGTTTCTGCCGGAGTGCCGGAGCAGGCGGCGAGGCCCAGAACCATGACCAGAACCAGCAGCAGGGAAATCAGCTTTTTCATTTCATGTTCCTCCTAAAATGATGTATCGGACAGGTCAGCCGGAGGCTGTGGTATCCTTGCCTTTATTAAAGCACATTCCGGTTCTTTGAAACTTGTAATTTTTTCGCAAAATGCTGGATTATTTTGCTTTTGTGATTTTTCGGTATTCCTTGGGAGTCATGCCCGTATCCTTTTTGAACACTCTGGAAAAGTAGGCATCATCCCGGAAGCCCACGAGGCCTGCAATCTCCTTGTTGCTGATATTCGTCTGCGTGAGCAGGTTTTTTGCCCGGTCCAGCCGGTAGGTACACAAAAAGTCCGCAAAGCCAACGCCCAAATCTTCCTTAAACTGGCGGCTCAAATAGCTGGGACTGATCCCGATGGCTGTGGCGATACTCGCCTGGGAGATGTCGCTGGCGTAGTTGCGGTGGATATAGCCGATGGCCTCCTCCACATAGGGGGAGGTGGGTGCCGCTGCGGTGGTTCCCGTGGCAAAAGAGGCGTGAACCAGCTGCTGAAACCACTTCTGCGCCTCTTCGATGGAGGCAAAATTCTGCAATTTTTTGTGGGATACGTCTTCCTGATACAGCCTGGAAATATCCACGCTCTGCTCCTTCCATGCCCGGCTCAATCCGCTGAGCACATCCAAAAAGATCAGCTGGGCTTCGGAGTCGGTGGGGTTCTGCCGGCTGAGCTGGGCAAAAATATCCGCAATGACGGCGGCGACACGGCTTTCGTCATGCTCTCGGACACCCTGGAGCAGCGCCTTCTCCTGGTTCGCGTCATAGATTGCCAGAATGTCCACCCCGCTGTTGCGGGGTCTGGGTGCCTTCTGGTAGCGGGTTCCGTAAAGCTGCTCGGCAGCGCTGTAGGAGTTTCGGGCGTGCCGGATGGTCTCCACCACATGGCCGGGATAGAAGGTGGCGATGATGTTTAAGTATTGCTTCAGGCAGGCGGCAATGCGGCTGCACAGGGTATGGATCTGATCTTCCTGTCCCTTCCGGCTGTACAAATGGTCAAAGGTTACCAGAAGGACATATTTTTCATCGGAAATGTGGCAGCAAATACCCTTGCAGATGCTTTGCAGGATCTCGTCCACGATGTTCAAAACGGAGTATTCCTGCAAATAGGCATCCACGGCGGTGGTGTTTTGGTTTTGAATCCGCATCACGATGGCTGCGGCATTTCTGCTGCCCAGGTTCAGCCCCATGGCCTTGGCACGGTCGGCAATTTCCTCCTGGGAGGTATAGCAGCCGGCAATCAATTTCATGGTAAAGTCCCGCTTCAGGGCAAAGATGTTGCCGGACAGATTCCGCTCTGTGGGTTTGCCCAGCTGGCTTTGCGCCATTTGCAGGGCATCGGAAAGGGTTTTGGCATCCAGCTTGTGCTTCAGAATATAGTCCACTGCACCGTTTTTCAGCGCCTGGCGGACATAATCGTAGTCATCGTAGCCGGAAAGCATGATGACTTTTATATCCGGGTGGCTTTTTTTAAGCTGTATTTGCATTTCCAGGCCGTCCATATGGGGCATGCGGATGTCGGAGAGGATAATATCCGGCTTGGAGGCGGCAATCAGCGCCAGGGCTTCCTTTCCATCGGAGGCTTCCCCGACAATGCGGAAGGAGGCAGCCAGAGCCTCCGCGGGGCTGTTGAGCAGCACTTTGATATTGGAGCGAACCAGAAAGTCATCGTCTACAATCATAATTTTCGTCATACATAGAAACCTCCTCTGCCCGTATTAAGGGGAGCGTCACCTCGATGGTTGTAAACAGGCCTTCGTCAGAATAGATCCGCAGTGCACCCGCCTGGCCGAAGAGCAGGTTCAAACGCCGGACGATATTGGAAAGACCGATCCGGGAACTGTCCTGGCTGCGGTAGAGCGCACCATCGAGCAGGCTGGCGTTGAAGGGCTCTCCGCTGTTTTTGACCACGATTTTCAGCTTCCCATCGTCGTCAAAGATTTGAACGTAGATAACCTCTTCTCTGGTGGTTGTGGATATGCCGTGTTTTAGGGCGTTTTCCACAATGGGTTGAATCAGCAGCTTCGGGAGCATGCAGGCACGGACGGATTCCTCCACGGAAATATGGTAGGTGAATTTTCCCGCGTACCGGTATTGCTGGATATGGATATAGTCCAAAAGATACGCCCGCTCTTCCTCCACGCTGATGAACCTTCTGGGGTCCAGATTCAGGTGGAGCATATTGGAAAGGGCATCGCTGACGGTGGCAATGTTTTGCACACCCTGCATGGATGCCAGAATTTTAATGGTATGCAGGGTGTTGTACATGAAATGGGGATTGATCTGCATGGAGAGCATCTGAATCTCCGATTGCCTCTTCTCCGCCTCCTTCCGGCGGATGTCCGCAATCAGATCCCGGATTCGCCCAAGCATGAAGCCGATCTGGGTGTACAGCGTTCCAATTTCGTCTCTGGATTTGATTTCCAGCCCGAAGCTCAGGTTCTCGTCGTTGATTCCGGAAACGGCGTTGGTCAGCTGCCGCAGATCCCGGGTCAAAAACCGGGTAACATAGGCGGCGGAGAGAATAAACAGGAGAATACACACGCTTACAGTCAGCAGCATCTGCCTGCGCACCTGGATGAAGCCGGAAATAACGGTGTTCTGCTCTACAATGCCAACAACCGTCCAAGGGGTAACGGAGGACTGCACATACACGGCCAGGTACTCGGTGCCCCGGATGGTATCATGAAAGCTGCCGTTGGCGGCGGTGATGTTTTCGCTGATATGGGATACCGGGATGGCAGAGCTCTCCTCCGGGGCGTAGACCAGTTCGGAGGTATTGTTGTCGATGACGCACAGCTCGTAGTCGCTGATGCTGTGAATATCAAAAATGGTATCCAGAAGCTTGCATTTAATATCCGCCTTAACCAGGCCGATGATCTGCCCATTGTTCTGAAACACCGGACGCACAATGGAAAACACCTGGCTTCCCATGGGGGAGGGCTGCGCCTGGGTGTAGTCGTGGGGCGGTACGTATACAACGGAAGCCTCTCCCTGGATAATTTGCCCGTACCAGTCCTGGGCGGCAACTTCCCCGTAGGGGGTGGTGATGCCATAGGAGCAGCTCCGTCCATCCAGGCCGTATACAGCCAGACCGTTCAGATAGGTTTTGAAGCTGCACCGGTTGCTGAGATATTTCTGGGATTCCTGCAAATCCAGAACCAGATTTGCCGTCTGGCTGTCTGCCGCGGTCAGGTAGCGGATGAGGCAGTCGTTGGAGGAAGTGCGCACCTTGTTGGAAACCAGCGCCGTCACATAGTCAATGTCTCTCAAATTCGCCTCGAAATTCCCCTGCAGCGCATGGATTACGGCACCGATGTTTTCTTCGGCGGTCTGGGTGGCCTCCCGGGTAAAACTGACATACCACAGAAGCGTGCTGACGGCGCAAAAGAGCAAAAACAGTGCCAGCACAATGGCAAACAGCTTGGCGGAAAAGCTTTGCAGTATTTTCATCTGTGTACCTCCGGGGTATATATCGCTAAATATATCTTACATGAAAATTCCCTGTGTAAAAATAGATTTTTTTACAGGAGCAGTGCAAAAAAGTACAACTTTGCTTCCAGGGCTTTATTATATAATGGAAGCGATGAAAAAGAAAGAGGTGGAACTTTATGGGCTATTTGGAAAATATCTGGCAGGGGTCGCAGGTTTTTGAAGAGCCGGTCTGTTTTTCTTCGGATGGCAATGGGATGCCCATTGGCGGGACGCTGCTGTATGCGCCGGTACGGATTTTGCGCGTTACATCCTGGGACCGGGAAACGGTCTACGAGGAAGGTCGGGATTATCTCCTGGAGGGAAGACACATCCGGCGGACGGCGGATTCCCGTATTCCCTACCTTCCCCGGGAGGTCTACTGCAAGGTATATGCAGGAGTCAGGGAGACGGACTGGGTACGCCTTCCCGGTGGAAGGGAATATATGGAAGTGGTGGATACGGTATACCGCTACCAGGTGCTGGTCAGCTATGTCCATAGCGGCAGCTGGCAGGGGGAAGTGCCCGCCGGCGATCCCGGAAAGCTTTCCGGATTCTATGGCAAGCTGGCGCACAGCCCGCAGGTGCGCCTGGTGTTCTATGGAGACAGCATCACCGCCGGCTGGGAAGCCAGCGGCGCCAACGAGGATGCCATCGATATGGTGACGCTGGAACCATATCCCGTCACCATCCATCATCCGCCGTTCCTGCCCGCCTGGGCAGAGCTGGTGACGGATGCCCTGCGGAAAAAATACCCCCATACCCAAATTCAAAAATACAACCGGGCAGCCGGTGGCTCCACCACGCAGTGGGGCGTGCTCCACGCCGGGGAGCTGGTGAATCCCTGCAAGCCGGATCTGGTCATCCTGGGCTTCGGCATGAACAGTATGCAGGAATCGGCGCAGGCGTATCAGGAAAAGATTACCTCCATCCTGGCAACCATCCGCCGGGAGAACCCGGAGTGCGCTTTCCTGCTGGTGTCCCCCATGATTCCCAATCCGGAAATCGCCGGCTTCCGGAATAACCAGCTGAGCAGCCAGGAACAGGCGCTGCGGGAAATCTGCCGCAATGACCCCAATGCGGCCATTGCGCCGGTACACAGCGTGTTTTGCCAGCTGCAGCGCATGGGCAAACACTACCTGGAGCTGACAGGCAACTGCATCAACCACCCCAACGATTTCTCCGTCCGGATTTACGCGCAAACAGTTCTCTCTGCACTTACCCCACGGGAGGAAGTTTAGTCCTGAGAAAGGCACATCCCGTAAACTTCAAAAGTATTTTCTGTCGGGGGAAATACCCGGCGGAAAATGCTTTTTATTTGCTTCTGGAAAGACGGAAAAATCCCATTTACTTTCCTGCTTTTTGGTGGTATACTCCCACTTACACAGATACGAGAAAGAGAAGGGGAAGTTCCTATGCGCGTACAGTCCGTGTCCCGGGGTGTTTCCATGACTCAGGGATCTCTTTGGAAAAATATTTTTCTTTTCAGCCTGCCGCTGATTTTTTCCCAGCTGCTGCAGGTGATGTTCAATATGGCGGATGTGGCCGTAGTGGGCAAGTTTGCCGGGGCGACGGCGCTGGGGTCCGTGGGGTCTACCACAACCCTGGTCACGTTGTTCACCGGATTTCTGATCGGCATGGGCAGCGGCGTGAATGTTTGCGTTGCCCAGCACCTGGGAGCGGGGAAGACCCGGCAGGTGCGCCGCTGTGTCCATACGGCGCTGCTGCTGTGTACCGGAGCCGGGGTGGTCATTGCGGTGGCCTGCTTCTTTGGTGCGGCAGGTTTTTTGACCCTGCTCAATACCAAGCCGGATCTGCTTCCGGGGGCAGTCCTGTATTTCCGGATCTATGCTCTGGGTATGCCGGCGCTGGGTATATTCAACTTCGGCAATGCGGTGCTCAGCGCCAACGGGGATACCACCCGTCCTCTGGCTTACCTGACTCTGGCGGGTGTGCTGAATGTGATCCTGAATCTGGTGTTTGTCATTGGTTTTGGCATGGCTGCCGATGGTGTGGCGCTGGCCAGTGTGATCTCCCAGTATGTATCCGCACTGCTGATCCTGTGGCACATGGCCGGGATGCAGGATGCCTGCGCCCTGCGCAAAGCCGATGCCTCCTTCCATCCTGGGGAGGCAAAGAGACTGCTGGCACTGGGCATCCCGGCGGGGGTACAGAATATGATCTTTGCCGTGGCAAATCTGTTCATCCAGGCCGGTGTGAATTCCTTCGATTCCACCATGGTCTCCGGAAACGCCGCGGCAGCCAATGCCGATACCATTGTATATAACGTAATGGCGGCCTTCCATACCGCCTGTTCCAGCTTTATGGGGCAGAACTGGGGTGCCGGAAACCACCGCCGGGTGCTGCGGAGCTATCATATCAGTCTGCTGTATTCCTTCCTGGCAGGTGCCCTGCTGGGGTTTGGGCTGCTGGTTCTGGGGGAGCCGTTCCTGGGGCTGTTTACCAACGAGCCGGCGGTGGTGGAGGCCGGTATGCAAAGGATGAACATCATGTGCTGGTCTTATGCCATCAGCGCCTTTATGGATTGCTCCATTGCGGCCTGCCGGGGAATCGGCAAGAGCCTGGTGCCCACGGTGATTGTGGTGATGGGCTCGTGCGTATTCCGGATTGTCTGGGTGTATACCATTTTTGCGGCCATTGGCACCATTGCGTCGCTGTATCTGCTGTATGCCTTCTCCTGGGCCATTACCGCCCTGGCAGAAATCCTGTATTTCCGCCGCAGCTGCCGGATGCTGGGAATTGTGTCGAATCCGTGAAGAAAATAGGTGTTGAAATTCTGTCCCGCTTCTGTTATAATAATCCTGCTTGCAGGGTTAGTTCATCGGTAGAATGGTCGCTTCCCAAGCCACAGAGGCGGGTTCGATTCCCGTACCCTGCTCCATAACAGATACCCGAATGGATGTGTTCCGCTCCATTCGGGTGCTTTTTTATGAGTGCTCTAAAAAACGAAAACAATACCAGGCTCCACCGTGGTTCAAAATGGCTACGGTGGAGCCTGGTTGTTTTCTGGAGGGGAAGTTTGCGGGACGTACTTTTTCAAGAGGCGATATCCGGAGCGAACCGCGGTTAATAGACGAAGGACATAATCATGTTCTGCTCGTAGTCGCCGAATTTTTCTCCGAAGAGGTTAAAGCCGCCTAGAGGGACTTATCGAACATTTTCAACACAAATGTCCGGATTTTCTATGCAGAAAACAGGGGGTTACGCATATTTCTCCAGCATGGTAAATATCCGTGTCGTTTCGTCGCTTTCGTTTGTGCGGATACGTAAAAGGGGAATGCCGCACTTTTCCAGTATACAGTTTTTCATGGCATCCCGTTCTGCCTGGCGGCTTCCTTCCGCATGGAAGCTTGTGCCGTCTATTTCAATGGCCATGACGGGGGACTTATCCATTTTGTTAAACAGCAAAAAGTCTATATGCGTCATTGGATTGGCCGCATAGCGGGCTTCGGCCTCAGTAAGCAAAGCGTAGTCTTTTACCAACGTAGACAGTGAAGAATGGGTCACACAATCTATTTTAGAAAATTGGGGGATCAGAAGAATGCCTTCGATGACGGAATACGCCAAATTCTCGGAGTCATATTCTGAGATGCGGTTGTGGTTTTGCAGGTATTGCTTACGCTTTGTGTTGTATTCTTTATAAAGCAGATCAAAAACGGAAAATACCTTGCTGTCTACTATCTGACAGTTGTTGTACCGGATATACTTTGCCAGGTCACCGTAATTGGTTTTTTCATTTTCTTTATCGCTGGAGACTACAACAGACAAAGACTTGACTGCACGGGACACGGCAACATTGAGCATATTGGGATCGTCCACGAATTCGCCGATTATATTGTCTACGGAGGAAAGTATAATTGCGTCTTTTTCCCGTCCCTGGAATTTGTGTACGGTTGCCACATCGTAGGTTTCCCCTAACTGCTTTTGCATTGCCTCAACCTGCTTGCAATAGGGGGCAATAATGCCGATGTCTGTGTGCCCCTGTTTCAGAAGGGAAGGGAGTACTTCGTTCCGGATGACATCGATTTGCCGCTGATTCATATGTCCCCGGGCATGATTACCGGGAGCGGTTCGATACATAGCCAATACGTTTTCTTCTCCGAGGTCTTCTGTCATAACAATCAGATCGCCGTTGTAGAACTTCTGGTTAAAAAAAGTGGCAATTTTGGGATGGCAGCGGTAATGCTCCCGCAACAATACAGAGGGGGCATTGCTCCAGACTTCCGTGGCGGATGCCAGCATGCTGTGGGTGGCAAAGTGGTACCGTTCGTCGAATTGACAGAGGTTCCAGATGGCATCTGCTTTCTGAATGTCCTTGGGTGTAAGCACATTGGGAAGCTGCTTTTGGTCGCCTACAATGATGATGTTTTTTGCACAGGAAAAGGCAAGCACACCTGTAGCCAGATCTACCTGAGAGGCTTCATCGACAATCACATAGTCGTAAAGGTACTGTGTGGACAAGGTGCCTTTGATGGAATAGGTTGTACTTAAAATAACCGGGTATTCTTTGGTAAAAGCATCCGAAGAATTGCGGAAATCTTTCTTTTCGAAAATCGGCCGGGTCATGGTTTTACCATATCGCTGTGCCAGTTCTCCACGAAACAGCATCATGGATTTTGCGCGCAGTTCTTCCATTTTTATGTCGAACCGGTAATTTTTAAGCTTGTTTTTGAGAAGTCGGCTTTCCTCCTGCAGTTCCCGGAGTTTTGCCTGGTAAAACAAATTCTGCAGAAATGGTATGGTTTCCTCGGGTAAGGATTTGAAAACGCTCGGCGCTGCCCGGTTAAAACGCAGTGCAAGCAAAAGCCGTCTGAAAAAACCGGGCTGTTTTCCTATACTGTGCTCATACTCCAACCAGAGGGACAATAATTTTTCGGATGACAGTTTGCTGATTTGTGCAGCCGCTATTTTGGCTTCCCCCCTGGATTCGTAGTATTGTCCAAAATAGAATTGCTCCGGCTTCAGTGCCAGCAGCTCCTGCTCTATCTGCGCAATCCGGTTTTTGAAATTCAGCATTTCATCCAGTTCTGTGGAAAGTTGCTGGATTTCCGTGCTTAATTTGTCGCGGTAGTCCCGGGGAAGCGTCCAAATACCCATATTGGGATATGTTCCGGTTTGGGAAAGCAAAAAGCGCTCCTTGTTGTCGGAGCTTCCGAGAAATGCCGTGATGAAGGAGAGTCCCTGCTTCTCCATTTTTTCTGCCACGTTGTACGTGGCGGAATTGTTGTTGGATACAACGGCGACGGTTTTTCCTTTCATAACGGCGTTGGCGAGAATATTTAGGATCGTTTGCGTTTTTCCGGTACCCGGTGGGCCCTGAATAATGCTGATTTGAGAGGAAAAGGCGTTTTCTACAGCCTTTTTCTGGCTCTGATTCAGGCCGAAGGGATAGATCAGATCGCGGTTATCATTTCTGGAAAGAACGGTATTGCCGGGGTCTAAAAATTTGGCCAGAACAGTTGTGTCTTCCACCGTGGTGATCTTGCTATATTGTTTTTCCAGGATATTGACTCCGTCAGCGGGTTCCAGACTGAGCGCACATGCGGTTTCTTTGAAATAATGAAACAGAGATTGGTTCCGGGAATCGGATAAACAGTTTTTGGTGATCTCTACTTCACTTTTATGGTAAGCATGTGGTGTGTAATCCGCTGTGATGACGCGATAATACGCACCGAAACATAAAATTTTTTCAATTTCTGTCAGAATCTGCCCGTTTACTCTGAAAACAACAGATTTGGGATCTATTTCTTCTACCAATTTCAGAATCTCAACATTGGTGCTGCTGTAACTGTATACACGGTCGGAACTACGATAAACAATATCGCATTTCCCGTTGTGACGATGGCAGGAAAGGATGGAATCGGTTTTATCTGTTCCCCGAACAAGGATCATTGTATCGAATGCTTGCGGCATAATGCTACTGGCCTCCATTGTTTTACAGGATGGATTGCAGCCACCCCTGAAAAGAATGGCTCTTCGTGCGCTGTGTACATTTTACTGCGGGTATCAGAAATACACCTGAGCGATTTTCTGCGATTAATATATCATATACGCTTGTAAAATGCAAACATTTGCTGTCGAATGCTGTCGAAATATTACTTCTGATTTTGCTTCCTGCTCCCACATGCCCGGTCTTGTAATGGCCGGTAATTTTTCCTGAATAAATCGCTGCAATTTTCATCCCTTATGCCGGATGGAAGTTGCAGCGATTTTGTGCTTTTTATGATTCAAACGGGAAACTACCATCCGGTGTTTCCTTTTTCTTTTATCGGCAGTTCCGCGGTGAAGGTGATGATCCCGGATTTCCATTCTGCCCAGATTTTTCCCCGGTGGGTGGTGACGATGCTTTCCGCTATGGACAGCCCCAGGCCGAAGCTGCCGTCCCGGCTGCGGGCGGCATCCAGGCGATAGAAGCGTTTGAAGATGTCCTTCAGCACCTCCTGGGACAGTTCCTGGCAGGGGTTGCTTACTGCCAGGCGGCAGTGGTGCCTGCCCCAGGGCAGCAGGGTCAGCGTGACCTCGCTGCCGGTGGCGTATTTCCGGGCGTTGTCCAGCAGAATATCCACCAGTTGCCCCAGGTGCTGCCTGCTGCCGGTCAGGCAAATGTCCGGAGTGACGGTGGTGGCAAGGGTCAGCCCCGCCTCGTAAAAGGCGGCTTCAAAGGGAAGGCAGCTGTCCTCCACCAGCTGGCTCAGGTTGATCTCTTCCAGGGTCAGGCGGGTGGTACCGTTGTCACTTCTGGCCAGTTCCAGCAGCTGCTCCACCAGCAGGCGCATTTGGTGGGACATGGACAGGATGCTCTCGGCGCATTTGCGCTGGGTTTGGGCTTCCGTCTCCGGCATTTGCAGCAGCTCCGCATTGGTCAGAATTACGGTTAGAGGTGTTTTCAGCTCGTGGGAGGCATCGCTGACGAATTGCTTCTGCTGTTTCCATGCCTGTTCTACCGGCCGTACCATCCATTTGGCCAGCAGCATCGCAATGGCAAAGAATATTCCCAGACACAGCACACCTATGAACATGCAGGTGCGTGCCAGGCCAATCAGAGTGGCACGTTCGCTGGTCATGTCCGCAAATACCAGAGTGTGGACGCTGTAGCCGGGCTGATTATAGTAGCGCAGGGGATAGTCCTGCAGCACGCCGGTGGAGCCTCCGGCACCCAATGCCCCGGCAATCAGCTCCTGGAGCAGTTCCCGGTCGGAAATGTCGAAGTAGACGCTGGAAACTGTCAGCATTTCTCCATGCTCATTCAGCCGGATCAGGATATAGGGCAGGCGTACCACTTCTCCCCGGGAGCTGGGGCGGATAAGTTGCAGCGGGTCCTTGGCCAGCTCCTGCATCATGGAGATGCTTTCCGATTCCAGCCTGGTCTGGGTGGCACGGTACAGGAAGCCGAACATCAGGCAGAGCACCACCAGCACAATGGCCATGAGCACGCATACAAAGCGAATGCGCAGCTTTTTCAGCATTCCGGCTTCACCTCCAGCTGATAGCCCAGGCGGCGGACGGAGACAATGGCTACATTGGAGCCGATGGTGGCCAGCTTCTTGCGCAGAAAGCCGATGTATACTTCCACGTTGTTTTCCACGGCATTGGAATCATAGCCCCAGACCTTGGCCAGGATCACCTCTTTGGAAAGAATGCTCCCCTTGGATTGGAGCAGAAAGCGCATGACATCAAACTCCTTGGCGGACAGCCGCACGCTTCTGCTGCCACACAGCAGGGTGCAGGTGCCCAGATCCAGGGCGGTGTTGCCCAGTGTCAGTTCGTCCACCTGGCTGCCCTGGCGGCGGAGCAGGGCATTGATGCAGGCCAGCAGCTCCCGGCTGTCGAAGGGCTTGGTCAGGTAGTAGTCAGCTCCGGCGTTTAGTCCTTCGATCCGGTCTTCCAGGCTGGAGCGGGCGGTGAGCATCAGAATGGGGGTGCCGCAGCGTTTGGCCCGCACGGAGCGGGCGACCTGGTAGCCGTTCATCTTGGGCATCATCACATCCAAAATCAGCAGGTCATATATCCCCGTCTCCGCGTATTCCTCCCCGGTCTCCCCGTCGTATACGCATTCCACGGTGAATCCCTTCTTTTCCAGCAGCACTTTCAGAGAGTCTGCCAACAGCTTTTCATCTTCGATGACCAAAATTTTCATAGCTTTTTCCTCCGGATGGGATATAATAGAAACGGCAAGTTCCGGAAGCATCCCGGGGATGATTCCGGCGTCAGACTGTCGAAAAACCCCTGCGGGCGCACGGCATGGCATTTGCCGTGCCACCTCTGAGCTATGCGTTCAGTGGTTGTAGGCTGCGTTGTGGCAACATCCACGAAACAAAAGGGAGAGGCAAGGGCTTGTGTTGAGAGTTTTCTCTTTTATTATAGTACACCAAAATCCTTAAATAAAGCTGAAAATCTGTGAGCTTGCGTGGAAGTATTCTTTTTGGGGAGAATTCATAAATCGTTCAGAGTTCCTTTCAGATTCTTTTCAGATTTCTGTGCTAGGATAGGGTCATAAAAAGAAATGTGCCGAAAAAGGCAAAAGGAGCGAGAAGCGTTATGAGTGATTATTATGATGATTCCATTTATGAGACGGTAGAGCACAATCCTCCCCAGGAGCATCCGGATATGCCCCCTATGGAGCACCCCGCACCCAGGAAGAAAAAGAAGGGCGGCGCGGGCAAGACCGTGGCTCTGGTGCTGGTGTGTGCGCTGGTGGGCGGTTGCGCCGGTGCCGGTGGCAGCATCCTGGCCAATCAGCTGCTGCGCAAGGACATGCCTGCCACGGTGTTTTCCGATGATGTATCCACAATTATGAAGGGTGTGCGGGAGACTTCCACCATCCAGATTCAGCAGATTGATTCCAGCAAGGAGCTGACCCCCGCGGAGGTTTACGCCGCCAATGTCAATTCCACTGTTGGCATCGTTACCTCTTCTGTTACCACCAATTTCTGGGGTCAGCAAACCACCTCTGCCGCAGCCGGTTCCGGCTTTATCCTGACGGATGATGGGTATATCCTGACCAACTACCATGTTGTGGAAGGCGCCAATTCCGTCACCGTTTCCACCTTCGATGGCAAGGAGTATGCTGCCAGCATCCGGGGCTATGACGAAAGCAACGATGTGGCGGTGCTGAAAATCGAAGCCGAGGGTCTGACCCCCGTAGTGGTTGGCGATTCCGACAATATGAACGTTGGCGACAGTGTGGTTGCCATCGGCAACCCCCTGGGAGAGCTGACCTTCTCCCTGACATCCGGTACCGTCAGCGCACTGAACCGGGAAGTGACCATTTCCAGCGGCAGCGCCATGGAGCTGATCCAGACCGACTGCGCCATCAACTCCGGCAATTCCGGCGGCGCACTGTTTAATATGTACGGCGAAGTGGTTGGCATCACCAATGCCAAGTATTCCGGCTCCAGCTCCTCCGGAGCCTCCATCGATAACATTGCCTTCGCCATCCCGATGAACAATGTCTATGGCATTGTTACCAGCATCATTGAAAAGGGATATATTGAAAAGCCCTATATCGGTGTGACCATCCTCAGCGTCAGCGAGGAAGCGCAGGCCTACGGCCTGCCCGCAGGTGCCTCCGTCAATTCCATCGAAGCCGATGGCCCCGCTGCCCAGTCTGATTTGAAGGTGAATGACATCATCACCAAGGTGAACGATACCGAGATTGCAAGCAGCAACGAGCTGATTAAGGCAGTTTCCCAGTGCAAGCCCGGGGAAGAAATCACCCTGACGGTGTACCGTTCCGGCCAGACGCTGGAAATTAAACTCACCGTCGGCCAGCGGATCTCCTCTGCCCAGGCCCAGGACAGCACCACCCAGCAGCAGAGCACCCAGCAAGACCAATATCAATACCAGGGTCGCTTCCCCGGCTTCTGGGGCTTCGGCGGGTTCTAAAAAATAAACAATCATGCCGGAGCGGACGCTCCGGCATGATTTCTGACAGTCAAAGAACTCTCCGCCTTGGCTCCCCCTCTCTGGGGGAGCCAAGGCGAAGCCGACTCGGATATTTCCAACATAAATATCCTGATTTTCTTGACTTTCTCCCTTTCGGACACTATAATCATCCCAACAAACAGGAAGGGGCGTAAAAAGTATGAAATACGGGATCGTTTTTCTGGTTTTTCTGATGCTGCTGTCCGGATGCACCGGCAGAATGGCGGAAAAAGAGCCGGAAATATCCGATTTGGAGACCCGGGACAGCCAGATGGCTCAAGCTTCCCAGGCTACCCGGCATCCGACCTGCGCCCCGGGAACGGAGCTGGATCTTTCCGCCATGGATGCCCACCAGGCTTACAGCATGCTCTATGATATGATGACCTATCCGGAAAGCTATCTGGGGGTCTATGTGACCATGCGGGGTGCCTTTGGTGTGGGGTATCTGACCTCCACCGGTACACCGGATGGGCAGGAACGGATGGTGTTCTCCTGCATTCTCCAGGACGAACCCCTCCATGATACCCGGGGTCTGGAATTTGTCCCGGATACCCCTGCCACCTACCCCCAGGACTACCCGGAACGGGGCAGCACCATCACGGTTGCGGGCAGCTTCGATGTATACGAGCAAAACGGCCTGACCTACTGCCGCCTGACCGGCGCAACATGGACGCAGGAGTAAAATGGGAGCTGTCCCAATGATGTTCAGGCGACCGGAAAAAAGACCCGGGCAGGGCGGATACTTCGGTAAAGAAGGCAGACACACTGCTGAACGATGCAAAAAAGGCGATACCTGGTTGAGAAAACCAAGTATCGCCGATTTTTTATACGGAAGATTCCCTGTATCGGGAGTATGCCAACATTGCTATGTTGGAAATCAGCTGGTTTATTACCGCTTGCCTGCTTCCTTCTCCCGGAGCTGCTTTTGCAGCCAGTCTTTTCCGTCTACGAAGCGGGCGACGACGAAGCTGATTACGTAGTCACCGGCGGCGTTGACCATTGTGGCGGGGGGGTCGATCAGGTTGCCCAGGGCGATGGCGATGGGGTAGGCGATGGCCATCTGCTCCGGGAAGAACACTGTGCACAGCACCAGCTCGCCGGTGCCGCCGCCGCCGGGGATACCGGACATGGCAACGGAAGAGAAAATGGCTACGATGATAGCCAGAATGGCTTCCCAGGTTCCGAAGTCCTTGCCGAAGATGCCGAACAGGAAGGCAACCTTAATGATGGCACCCATAGAGGAACCGTCCATGTGCATGGTAGCGCCCATGGGAACCACAATATCCGATATATCCTTGCTGATGCCGGTCTCCTCTGCCACTTCCATATTGGTGGGGATGGTGGCTACAGAGGAGCAGGTGCCGAAGGAGACTGCGGCGGGCTTGAGCAGGTGGCGGAACATCTCTCTGGCGCCCCCCTTGCCGCCGCCGAAGCGGGCATAGATGGGGAAGAAGATGAACATATAAGCAAAGCTCATAACATAATAGATAATCAGTGTACGGCCATAGTCGCCGATGAGTTCCGGGCCGTAGGTAGCCACCAGGGTAGCGAAGAAGCCGAAGAAGCCGATGGGGGCGTAATAGGTAATGATCTTCACGACTTTCATAATGCAGCCGGTCAGATCCTCCAGCAGCTTGGCGGTCATGGTTTCCTTACCGCCGTTGAGCTGGATGCCAAAGCCGCACAGAATGGCAAAGACAATCAGGGGCAGGATGGCCCGGCGGCTGAGCAGTTCAGAAAAATCCGGCTTGGTGAAGAAGTTGATAATCATATCCGCAACACCCAGGGTGCTGCCCACTTCGCCTTCCACCACCTGATACTGACCCTGCACCAGGGGGAAGATCCGGCAGACGATGTACGTCAAAACGGCGGCGATACCGGCAGTGACCAGAAAGCTTGCCACGGTCACGCCCATGATCTTACCGGCCTTTTTCACGGAATCCATATTGGCAATGGCGGAGGCGATGGAGCAGAATACCATCGGCACCACAATGCAGAACATGAGGTTGATAAACACGGTGCCCAAAGGCTCCAGAACGGTTGCGCCGGCGGAAATCACCGTATCCCCGTCCCTGACCATGGGGAAAATAGCACCCACCACACAGCCGGCAACGATGCCTGTCAGCATGGTAATGATAAATCCATAGTTTTTCAAAGCTTTTTTCACGATAAAACTCCTCCTTGCCGCGTGGCGGCCTTGACTATTGCCATTTTACTCCATGGGGATTGCAAAGAAAACGCATTCTGTGCTATAATACTTGCAAATCGTGCTATCGGGAGGGCGCTATGGCAGAAGAACAAAAACGGGGCTACCTGCTGGAAAATTTCCGGCTGTTCCATCTCCATTCCCCGGGGGGTACCACCACGGAACTGCACTATCACGAATTTTGCAAGGTGCTGCTCCTGCTTTCCGGCAGCGGCAGCTACTATGTGGATGGCCGGCGCTACCGCCTGTGTGCCGGAGACATCGTGCTGATCAACAGCCGCAGCCTCCACCGGCCGGAGCTGGATGCTTCCACCGCCTACGAGCGGATTATTATTTACATCTCCCCGGAATATCTGCGCCGTGCCTCTGCCCAGGGCTGCGACCTGCTGGCGGTGTTCACCGGCGGAAAGGGGCCGGTATTGCGGCTGAACCAGGAGCGCCGCCGGCGGCTGTTCGCTCTGGCCTATGCTCTGGAAAAGGATCTGGAAACAGAAGCCTTCGGTCGGGAAATTCTGGGAAACTGCGGCATGCTGCGGCTGATGGTGGAGCTGGGGCGATGCAGCCAGGCCGCCCAGGCACTGGAACCCAGTCCTCTGGCGCAAAAAAACAGCCGGATTCGGGACATTCTCCAATATCTGGATGACAATGTGACCGAAGAGCTGGACGCGGACAAAATTGCCCAAAAGTTTTTCATCAGCAAGTTCCACATGATGCGCCTGTTCCGTCAGGAGACCGGCATCACGCTGCACCAATACGTGACCCAGAAACGTCTGCTTATGGCCAGAGGGCTGATGGACGGCGGCATGCATGCCACCGAGGCCTGCTACCAAAGTGGATTCAAAAGCTACTCTTCCTTTACCCGTGCCAGCCTGAAACAGCTGGGCACCACCCCCACAGGCCGCCCCGGAAGCGTGCCGGAGGGCAGGGAAGGGGAGGAATAACCGGAGGAAAACCGGGTTTTCTACATTTTCTTGCTTTTCTACAGAAGCTGTGGTAAACTTAGAAAATAAAAGAAAGGGGAAAATGTGTATGCTATATTATTACGATGAAAATTTGGCAGATATTCTCGATGCGCTCTCCGTCTTGCTGGGCGGCGGGATCATGCCCCTGGTAAACATTGCCATTTACGTATTCACTGCCCTGAGCCTGCACACCATTGCCCGGCGCAGAGGCATCGCCTGCCCCTGGCTTGCCTGGATTCCCGTTGCGAACCTGTGGCTGCTTGGCTCACTATCCGACCAATTCCGCTACCTGACCCAGGGGAAGGTAAACGCAAAGCGGATCTGGCTGCTGGTGATGGAAATTGTTGCGGCCGCCCCCGGGATTGTTGCGGTGGTGCTGGCAGTTATGATGGTTTTCATGCTTAAGCGGATCACCGGGTATCTGCTGGCGCTGGTGCTCTGCGCTCTGATTGCCCTGGTGCTGCATATCGTCCGGGTGGTACTGGGGTATGTGGCGTTGCGGGATGTATATGCCTCCTGTGACCCGGAGAACGCCACACTGTATCTGGTGCTCAGCATTCTCTTCGGCTTCCTGAAGCCCGTCTTCCTGTTCCTCTGCCGGAACCAGGACAAGGGCATGCCTCCCAGACGCAATCCGGAGGTGGAAAACTTCTGAACATCGGCGCAGCAGGAAAGGAGCCGCCTATGGCGAAGGGAAAAATGAAATTACTGTTTTTGGCCAACGTCCCCTCCCCGTACCGGGTGGAGTTTTTCAACGCCCTGAGCCGGGAGTGCGAGCTGACCGTACTGTACCAGCTCCACAGTTCCGCCGAGCGGGACAAGCTCTGGACCGCCCAGGCAGATACCGGCTACCGGCAGGTATTCCTGCAGGGAAAGGCCACGGATGTGGACAAGGCGCTGTGTCCCGGGGTAACCAAGTGGCTGGGTATGGATTTTGACGCGGTTGTGATCTGCGGCAATTCCTCCCCTACGGAGCTGCTGGCCATCTTCTGGTGCAAGCTGCGGCACATTCCCTACTGCCTGGAAGGAGACGGTGCCTTCGCCGGATCCGGAAAGGGGGCGAAGGAATGGCTCAAGGGTCTGGCTGTCGGCGGAGCCGGGCTGTACCTGTCCACCTGCAAAGAGCTGGACAACTATTACCTGCTCTACGGTGCCCGGAAGGAAAAACTCCGGCGCTACCGGTTCTCCTCTCTGACCCAGGCGGATATTCTTCCCCGGTGTCCCACGCCGGAGGAGAAGCGTCACCTGCGGAGCAAGCTGGGTATGCAGGAGGAGAAGATCCTGCTCTCCATCGGCCAGTTCATCCCCCGGAAGGGCTTTGACCTGCTGCTGCAGGCTACCAACGGTATGGACGGAAGCATCGGCATCTACATTGTCGGCGGTGTGCCCGGGGAGGATTACCTGCGCTACGCCCAGGAAAATGACCTGACCAACGTACACTTTGTGGGCTTCCAGACCAAGCAGGCCCTGAAAGACTATTATATGGCGGCGGACGCATTCGTGCTGCCCACCCGGGAGGACATCTGGGGACTGGTGGTAAACGAGGCGATGGCTTTCGGTCTGGGCGTGGTCACCACACACCGGTGCAACGCCGGGCTGGAGCTGATCCGGGACGGGGAAAACGGCTACCTGGTTCCCACCGGGGATGTACACAGCCTGCGCCAGGCGATGCTCCTCTCCCTGGAACACAGCGAACGCCTGGGCGCAGCCGCCCTGGAAACCATCCGCCCCTACACTGTGCAGGGTATGGCGGAAGATCATATGAAACATCTGACAGCCTACGTGCAGGGGCTGCCCAACAGAAAGGAAACAACCTGATATGTCTGAATTCTCCGGCGCTACTTTAATGATAACCGGCGGTACCGGCTCCTTCGGCAACACCGTTTTGAAACACTTCCTGGATACGGATATTGGCCAGATCCGTATTTTCTCCCGGGATGAAAAGAAGCAGGACGATATGCGTCACCTGCTCCAGGCCACCCATCCGGAATCTGCCCACAAGGTAAAATACTACATTGGTGATGTGCGGGATCTGCAATCCATCCGGGATGCTATGCCCGGTGTAGACTATGTGTTCCATGCCGCTGCGTTGAAGCAGGTGCCTTCCTGTGAGTTTTTCCCCATGCAGGCGGTGAAAACCAATGTGGAAGGCACGGACAATATGCTCCATGCCGCCATTGACGCAGGGGTGAAGCGGGTGGTCTGCCTGTCTACCGACAAGGCCGCCTACCCCATCAACGCCATGGGCATCTCCAAGGCAATGATGGAGCATGTGATTTATGCCAATGCCCGTGTGGCGGCGGAGCGGGGCGGTACCACCATCTGCTGTACCCGCTACGGCAACGTTATGTGCAGCCGGGGCAGCGTGATCCCTCTGTTTATCGACCAGATCCGTTCCGGCAATCCCATCACCATCACGGATCCCAATATGACCCGCTTCCTGATGAATCTGGACGAGGCAGT